>DAMDPH010000003.1:0-14388 GCA_032082785.1 Sphingobium sp.
GGTCCCGCTGGCGCAAGGCCGCGCCGCTGGGCGGGCTGGGCATCGCCGCCGCCCTGTCGGGCCTGCTGCTGATGCGGGAGACGCCGCCCGACTATGTCAGCACCGCCGTCGCCTCTCACCGGGTCGCGATGATGCGCGCGCATATGGTGTCGCAGCTGGAGGCGCCGGCGCTGGATCATCGCGAAATCCTCGCCCGCACGCGCATCGTCCTGCCTACCCTGCCGCGCAACTGGGCCGTCACCGATGTGCAGCTCTTCCCCGCCGGGCGCAGCCCCGCCCTGCTCGTGGCGGTGCGCACGGCCGAGGGCAGGCCGCTATCGCTGTTCGCGGTTCGTCAGCCGAGCGATGCTCCGCAACAGCCCGATGCGGTGCGCGAAGGCGCGCAGTCGGTCGCCTACTGGCGACGCGGCGACATGTCCTATGCCCTGACCGGCGAGGATGATCCCGCCGCGATCGACGAAACCGCCGAGGGCCTGAACCGGTCCTGGTCCTGACCACGCCGGGCCAATGTCAGATCCGCTTGTATGCCGCATATCCTGACGCTATATTGCGTCAGGATGATTGCGTTAGGACGAAGATATGGGCCTGCTTGACTATGCCGATCATGGGCTGTTCGCGCCGGGCAAGATCGCGACGGCGTTCCGCACGACCAGCGAGGAGGTCGCCCGCTCCGCCGGCCTCGGCCGCGATGCGGTGCAACGGCGCGAGCGGCTGCGTTCCGACAAGACCCAGCGCCGCCTGCGGGAAATGATCGAGGTGATCACCAAGAGCAGCCCGCGCTTCGGATCGCCGCTCATCGCCTATGCCTGGTACAGGTCGGAGCCGCTGGCGGGCTTTTCCGGCCAGACCGCGATGCAGCTGGTGCAGGCCGGCCGGGCGAGCGAGGTGCTGGACTATATCGACGCCGTCGATGCGGGCGTCTACGCCTGACAGGCGCGATGCACTATCGGGGCAAGCTGTATCGGGCGCTGAACCCCGTCTATGCGCGCGAGCCGCTGTCCGGCCGGGGTGCGGCGCTTTATGGCGGCCGCTTCAATCCGAAAGGCACGCCCGCGCTCTATCTCGCGACATCGTTGCGGACCGCTATCCGCGAAGCCAATCAGGTGGGCGATCTCCAGCCGACGACCATTGTCGCCTATCATGCCGATATCGAGAAGATTTGCGACGGCCGCGACCCGGCCGCGCTCACGCCCTTCGGCATGACGCCCGCCGGCCTTGCCGATCCCAGCTGGCGCGACCAGATGCGGAGCGGCGGGAAAGCCGCCACCCAGATTTTTGCCGAAGCGCTCATGGCGGAAGGATATCATGGGCTGCTGGTCCGCAGCTTCGCGCGCGGCGCCGGCGAAGCGGATCTCAACCTCGTCCTCTGGCGCTGGGGCGATGCGGCCCCGGCACGGATCACGCTGATCGACGATGATGGCCGGCTGAGCAAAATATAGCTGGGTCGCGCCCTCTGGCGGAGACAGGCGGAATTTGCGCCCGCAGGGATCAAGCGCCGTCGCAAGCTGTTGGGAACAGGGACCGGCACGACAGGCCGATGCGGACGGCATCGCGGGCTGGCGTGCCTCAACCCGACAGGAGAAATCATGTCCCTCGAAAATCGTTCGATCGCCCTGCTCATCGCCCCGCGCGGCACGGAAGAGCCCGAATTCGTCAAGCCGAAGGAGGCGCTGGAACAGGCGGGCGCCAAGATCACCGTCATCAGCCTGGAAAAGGGCACCGCGCAAACGAACAATAATGATCTCGATCCGGGCGGCAGCTATGCCGTCGACAAAAGCTTCGCCGATGTTTCGGCGGACGGTTTCGACGGCCTTGTCATTCCCGGCGGCAGCGTCGGCGCCGACAAGCTGCGCGGCAGCGAGGATGCCGTCGCCTTCGTCCGCGCCTTTGTCGAAGCGGGCAAGCCCGTGGGCGCGATCTGCCATGCGCCCTGGCTGCTGGTCGAGGCCGATGTGCTGAAGGGGCGGACCGTCACTTCCTATCCGACGCTCCGGACCGACATCCGCAATGCTGGCGGCGACTGGGTCGATCAGGAGGTGGTCGTGGACGAAGGGCTGGTCACAAGCCGCAACCCCGACGATCTTCCAGCTTTCTGTGCCAAGCTGATCGAGGAATTTGCCGAAGGGCGCCATTCGCCGCAATAGGCGGGTCGGAGCCAGTGCAGGCGCGCGACTATCGCGCGCCTGCACCCCTAGCGTCCGTCAGACCGCTGGGCGCCAATTATGGGTGAGCGGCCCATCCTGCCCGGCTATGGGATCGGCGACGGGAAAATGCAGCGAGGCGATACGTTCGCGCGCGTCCGCATCCGGCGCCTCGCGGCAAATGTCCCAGGATTGCCCCTCGGGATAGCCGCCCACGACCAGGAAATCCTCGCTCGCCTCCGGCGCGCAATGGCCCGTTCCGGCGGGGAGCAGCAGCGCGTCGCCCGCCGACACATCCAGCTCCCGGCCGCCCGGCCCGCCGATGATCAGGGTCGCGCGGCCGGCCGCCACGCCCAGCACCTCATGCGCGGTGGAATGATAATGATGATAGTCGAAAATGCCGTCGCGCCACTGCGCCGGCCAGCCATGACGGTCGAACAGCGTTTCGAACCGTTCCGCATTTTCCTCCATTGAGGCCGCCTTGATCGCCTGACGGTAAAGGATGACCGGCAGCTTCGCATTGTTGGGCACCCAGTCATGCTCCGCCAGAAGGCTGGTCTCGATCTGCATTCCTTCATCTCCCATGCTACGGCATGACAAAGATCGAGGCGCAGGGTCGATCCCTGAGCGGTCAACGGACAGGCTGATTTTTACAGCCGAACCGCAGGGATAGAAGATCGCGCCTGTGCGCGATGCGCCTGCCCGGGATCGTCCGGTCCTGCCCGCGATGCGGAGTTGGTTGACGCTGCGGAGGAAGGCGATCATGGCTGTGATCCTAACGGATCTCACGGGGGGCATCGGCGTGGTTAGGCAAGTCAGCAACAATAGCGTCACTCCGACACGGGTGCAGGGCTGATGGGCGGGCTTGCGCTTACCCCCTTCGACGCGGCGGCGATCCTGATCGTGCTCGCCGCGGTGCTGGGCTATGTCAATTTCCGCTTCCTGCGCCTCCCTTCCTCCATCGGGCTTACCGTGATGGGGGCGCTCGCCTCGTTGGTCGTCGTGCTGCTCGACGAGCTGCTGCCGGGCAGTTCGGTCAGCCGCGACATCGTGGATTTCATCGGCGGGATCGATTTCCACACCACGCTGATGGACGGGATGCTGTCCTTCCTGCTCTTTGCAGGGGCGCTCCACGTCTCATGGACGCAATTGCATCGCGGGCGCTGGGCGATCCTGGCGCTGAGCACGGCGGGCGTGCTGCTGTCGACACTGATCGTGGGCGCGGGCTTCCTCGCGCTGACGCGGCTGCTCGGCTATCAGCTGGCGCCGATCTGGTGCTTCGTCTTCGGCGCGCTGATCAGCCCGACCGATCCGGTGTCGGTTATGGGCGTGCTCAAGCGCACCAGCGTGTCGCCCGCACTTGAAGCGACGGTCGCCGGCGAAAGCCTGTTCAACGATGGCGTGGGCGTGGTGGTCTTCGCCATATTGCTGGCGGCCGCCACCAGTGGCGCGCCGCTCGATCCCGGTCATGCGGCGCTGCTGTTCCTGGAGGAAGCGGGCGGTGGCATTCTGCTCGGCCTCATCATCGGCTGGATCGCCTTTCGCGCGATGCGGTCGATTGACGATTATAAGGTGGAGGTGCTGATCAGCCTTGCCACCGTCATGGGCGGCTATGCGATCGCCGGACCGCTCCATGTCAGCGGCCCGGTGGCGATGGCGGTTGCGGGCCTGATCGTCGGCAATGCCGGCGTCGCCTATGCAATGAGCGAAACGACGCGCGACTATCTCCACAAATTCTGGGATCTGGTCGACGACATATTGAACACGGTGCTGTTCCTGCTGATCGGGCTGGAAGTGGTGACGGTGCCGCGCGATGCGGGGCTGATCGTGCTGGGCGTGGGGGCCATCGGCCTGTCGCTGCTCGCGCGGTCGATTTCGGTGATGCTGCCCCTCTCCGCCTTCGAGCGCGCGCGCAGCGCCGGGCGTATCGTGCCGGTGACGCTGATCTGGGGCGGCTTGCGCGGCGGCATTTCGGTCGCGCTGGCGCTGGGGCTGCCGATCGGGCCGGAACGCAATATCGTGCTGGCGGCCACCTATGCGGTCGTGCTGTTCACCGTCGTCGTGCAGGGTGGCACCATCGCCAAGGTGCTGCAGCGGATGAGTGGGAGCAATGAGGCGGAGGGACGCAGCGCGGCCTGAGGCACGGCGAAGGATATCTGTCAGCTGACGTCCGGATCGCGCCCGAACCTGCGATCCAGCGCGCGCATGATTGGGGTCACGCTCAACCCATGCAGCAGGATGGAGAGGAGCGCCACCAGCCCGACTATGCCCCACAGCCTGTCGGCGTTGCTGATCGGTGCGTGGTTGAGGCCATAGGCCAGATAATAGAAGGAACCGACGCCACGGATCCCGAAAAAGGCCAGCGTGACTTTTTCGGCGGCGTCGCCCCTGGCGCCCATCAGCCCGATCAGGCCGGCCACGGGCCGCACCAGCAGGATGATCGCCGCCGCCGCCAGCCAATCGCGCCAGCCCAGCGGTTGCAGCAGGCCACCGATCAGCGCGCCGCCGAACAGGATCAGCAGGATCATCATGGCGATCCGCTCGACCTGTTCGGTCAGGGCATGCATCTGATGGTTGAAATCATGATCGCGATGCGATCGCCGCAGCGTGAGCGCCGTCACGAAGACCGCCAGAAAGCCGTAACAGTCGAATATCTCGGTAACGCCATAGGAAATGAAGGTTGCGGCTATCGCGATCAGGCCATCGCCCGTCTGCGCCAGCCGCGTCTCGGCCGGGACGTGAAAGGTGAGCCAGCCGAACGCCTTGCCGATGATCCAGCCAATCAGGGTTCCGGCGCCGATCTCCCATAAAATATCATGCGTGATCCAGTCCTTCAGCCATGGCTCGCCCGTCATCGAGGAGAGCGCCAGAGCGATGGAAAGATTGACGAAGGGGAAGGCCAGCCCGTCATTGAGCCCGGCTTCGGAGGTGAGACCGAAGCGGACTTCATCCTCCTCCCCGCTTTTGGGCGGGCCGACCTGCACGTCGGCGGCGAGGACCGGGTCCGTCGGCGCGAGGCTGGCGCCCAGGAGCAGGGCGGCGATCCATCCCAGCCCCAACCCCCAGGCGCCGATCACGGCGATGGCGGCAATGGTAAGTGGCATGGTGATCGCCAGCAGCCGCCAGGTCACGCTCCACCGCCGCAGATCGAAGCTGCGATCGAGCTTCAGCCCCGCGCCCATGAGAGCGATAATGACGACAAATTCGGTAAAGCGCTCGGTCAGATCCGGCAGGGCCAACGGCATCGGCCGGAATGTTATCGAGGGAATGGAGAAGAGCGCCGCGCCGATGGCGATGCAGACGATCGGCAGCGACAGCGGAAGACGCTTAAGCGCCAAGGGAAGCCAGGCGACCAGCGCGATCAGAATGCCGGCTCCGGTCAGCCAGGCGATATAGGGTTCGGGCGGCGAGAGGCCGATCATCCGCTCCTAACCAGCCATGGCAGCGCCGCGTTCCGCTGAGGGGCTAAAAGCAAGATGCTGTGATACAAAGAGAAAGGAGCCAGCTCTTGCTGGCCCCTTTCGCATTCTGCCTGTCAGGCGGCGTTTTTCCAGATCGGCTCCAGCGAGATGTGGTGCGGGCATTCTGCCACCGGGCCGCTCGGCAGACCCGCCAGTTCATTGGCGAAGCCATGGTTGACGTCGCGATGATGCGCCTCATCCGCCCGGACCACCAACACCACGTCGCGCAGCGTCGCATCCTCGGCCAAGCCCCAATAGCGCTTGGCGATTTCCGGCGCCGCCACATTTTCGCTCCGGCCCTCGTCGATCTCGGCGAGATAATGGGTGTAGCTGATGACCGCTTCCTCTTCGAAATAGCCGACCACCCGGTGCGCGGTCTTGGCGCTGACAAGATAGAGGGCAAAGAAGAACAGGTAGAAGACCCACTGCACGCCGATGATGACGGCGCGTTCGAAGAAGGTCGGCTTCGACACCTCGATAAAGGTCATAAGGTGCATGCGCTCATTTTCCGCTTCGTCCATCAGCGTCTTGATCCAGCCCTTGTCGTCGCAGATGCGACGCAGACAGGCGAGGTGCGTAATGGTCGCCCCGACCATGCCCGGCACCGCCGCCACCGTCTCAAGCACGACGGCACGATGGCCATAGCGTTCGGCGAAAAATGTGTCGGCGCACCAGCGCAGTGCCTTGGTGAAGCCGAAGGCGACCCGATCGGACAGCCCTTTGGGCTGATGGTGGACGCCAAGGTCGATGAAAGGTGCGGTCATGTCAGTCTCCGTAAACCAGTCCGTTTCTGTTGAGGCTTCTCTAAGTTCACGGAGCCAAAGGAGAAATTTGGATGTTGTCCCTACCACATCGACCCTAAGGGCCTTACCGGAGGTCAGCGATGCGGAGCGGCCACAAGTGGATGAAGGATGAATCGACGCTTATTCGATAAGGTCATGGTTCCGGCGCCGCCGCTCTATGTGACCCTCGCTCTTGCGTCGGTCGCCATAGCGGCCGGCATGGCGATCCGCATCGGCTTCGCAAGCGAATTGGGCGAACGGGCGACCTATATCTTCTTCGTGCCCGCCGTCGTCGTCGCAAGCGCCCTGTCCGGCCTGCGCGAGGGCATGTTGGCCTGCCTGGCCGGTGCCGCCGCAGGTCTCTGGTGCGATATGGCGCTCAGCCCGCTGGGCGTGGGCAATTTCATCGCCGTTGCGGCCTTCACGATCATCGGCTTTGCCGTCGCCCTGGGCGGAGAATGGTTTCAGCGGGCGCGCGCGGAGGCGCAGCAGGTCACGGCCGGACTGGCCCGGCGCGAGGCGCATCTGCGCTCCCTGCTCGACACGGTGCCGGACGCTATCGTCGTCATAGACGAAGCCGGCCTGATCCGCGACTTCAGTCCTGCGGCAGAACGCATGTTCGGCTGGCGCAGCGATGATGTGCGGGGACGCAATGTCAGCCTGCTGATGCCGGCGCCCTATCGAGACGCCCATGACGACTATCTGGGCCGCTATTATCGGACGGGCGAAAAACGCATCATCGGCAAGGGGCGGGTCGCAGTGGGCGAGCGGAAGGACGGGTCGACTTTTCCGATCGAACTGTCCGTCGGCGAGATGCGCGTCGATGGCCAGCGGCACTTTACCGGCTTCGTGCGCGACTTGACCGAGCGGCAGCAGGCGGAAGCCCGGCTTCAGGAATTGCAGAGCGAGCTTGTCCATATCTCCCGGCTGACCGCGCTGGGAGAGATGGCGTCCGCTCTGGCGCATGAGCTTAACCAGCCGCTGTCGGCGATCACCAATTATCTCAAGGGCAGCCGCCTGCTGCTGGCGCGCGATGAGGTGCCGCTCGAGCGGCTGAACGAGGCAGTGGATCGAGCCGGCAAGGAAGCGTTGCGCGCCGGCGAGATCATTCGCCGCCTGCGCGACTTTGTCGCCCGTGGCGAAACCGAACGCTCGGTCGAGAGCCTGCCCAAATTGGTGGAGGAAGCCTGTGCGCTGGCCCTGATCGGCGCGAGCGAGCAGGACATCCGCGTGCGCATAGAATTCAGTCCCGAGATCGACCTCGTCCTGGCGGACAAGGTGCAGATCCAGCAGGTGGTGCTTAATCTGATCCGCAACGCCATAGACGCAATGACCGGCGCGACCATGCCACAGCGGGAGCTTTCGATCAGCCTGTCGCCTGCCGGCGACGGATGGGCGACCGTTGCTGTTGCCGATACCGGCCCCGGCATCGATGCCGAAGTGGCCGAACGCCTGTTCCAGCCCTTTGTAACGACCAAGCGGTCCGGCATGGGCGTGGGCCTGTCCATTTCCCGCACCATCATCGAAGCGCATGGCGGCCGTATCTGGGCCGAGCAGCGGGACGAGGGCGGGGCGCGGTTCAGCTTTACCCTGCAACGCGTAAGCAAGGAGGAATTTGATGCCGGCGAATGACGCCATTGTCTATGTGATCGACGATGACGAAGGGGCGCGGCATTCGCTCGAATTCCTGCTCGACTGCGCCGGGATCAGGGTTCGCTCCTTTGCTTCAGCCGATGCCTTCCTGCTCTCGTCGCCGCCTCTTGCCGGCGCCTGTGTCATCACCGATGTGCGCATGCCCGGCCGTAACGGGATCGAGCTGGTGGAGGAGTTGAAACGCCGGGGGGCGCGGGTTCCGGTCATCGTCATCACCGGCCATGCCGACGTGCCGCTGGCCATCCAGGCGATGCATGCCGGCGTCGCAGACTTTATCGAGAAGCCGTTCGACGACGAAGTGATGCTCGCGGCGATCAGCAAGGCGCTGGCGCAACAGGCAGGCGACGATCAGGCACAGGCAGAGCGGCAGGGCGTGCTAGAGCGGATGGCCGAACTCAGCCCGCGCGAGCGGGAAGTGATGGACGGCCTTGTCGCCGGTCATGCGAACAAGGCCATCGCCTTCGACCTTGGCATCAGCGCCCGCACCGTTGAAGTATATCGCGCCAATGTCATGATGAAGATGCAAAGCCGGACCTTGTCCGACCTGGTCCGCAAAGTGACGATCGCCCGACTATCCTAGGGAAGAATCGGGCGATGCGTCATGTCTACCAATCCTAGGCCGCCACATCTGCCGCCGGACTTGTGACCGCGTCGGCGAACGGTAGGCGCATGGGTCGGCCCCAGAGATAGCCCTGCGCTTCCTGGCACCCTTCGCTGCGCAGAAGGCGCAGCTGGTCTTCGCTTTCAAGCCCCTCGGCGAGAACAGGCACTTCAAGACTCTGACCAAGAGCGAGAACCGCCCTGATGATGGCGCGCGCCTGATGATTGGTGTCGGAATCGAGCAGGAAGCTCTTGTCGATCTTGATCTTGTCGAAGGGAAAGGAATTGAGCGTATCCAGTGAGGAATAGCCGGTGCCGAAATCGTCGATGGCGATGGAAACCCCAAGCGCCTTGATCTGCCGCAGGATATGCAGCGCGCGCACCTTGTCCGCGACGAAGGCCGTTTCCGTGATCTCCAGCTCCAACCGCCCCGCCGGCAAACCTGATTCAACAAGGGCGCTCTTCACGACCTCCGTCAGGTCGACATGCATGAGCTGGACCGGAGACAGGTTGACGGCGATGCGCCACGGTTCCGGCCATTGCGCCGCCTCGGCGCAGGCGGTGCGGAGAACCCATTCGCCGATACGAACAATTTCGCCGCTTTCTTCCGCAATCGGGATGAAATCGACCGGGGAAATCCAGCCGTCGCTCGGATGTTGCCAACGCAGCAGCGCCTCATATCCGACCACCCGTTCCGTCGATACGTCCTTCTGCACCTGATAGGCGAGGCTCAATTCTCCCCGGTCGATCGCCTCGCGCAGATCGTTGGCAATGATGCGGCGTTTGCGGGCGGCCTCGTCCATGCCCTGCTCATAATAGCAGGTCTGACGCCCAACCATATCCTTGGCCCGATACATGGCAAGGTCGGCATTGTTGACGATCTGCTCGCGCGTCTGGCCGTCCATGGGGAACACAGCGACGCCGATGCTGCCGCCCGGAAACACGGTAATCCCTTGAGATTGCAAGGGCGTCGACACCGCATCTTCCAGCCGGCACACAAAATCCGACAGCGCGGCTTCATCCGTGTAGAGCTTGAGCGCCGCAAATTCGTCACCACCGAACCGGGCGACGAATTCTCCGGAGGCGAGCGTCTTGCTCATCCGCTCCGCGATCGCGGTGAGCACCGCATCGCCCGTGGCATGGCCATGGAGATCGTTAATCTCCTTGAAGCGATCAAGATCAATGCCGATGACCGCGACGCGCGCGTCGGTGCGGGTCGCACGCGCCAGTTCCTCGTCCAGCCGCTCGATATAGCTGATGCGATTGGGAAGCCCGGTCAGCCCGTCATGAAGCGCCATATGCGCGATACGCTGTTCAGCTTCCCGTCGCGCGGTGATGTCGTCCAGCGTCGTCACCCATCCGCCACCCGGCATGGGCTGATGATCGATGGACAGGGTGGACCCGTCGGCCAATGTCACGATCAACGTGCCGCCATCGGGATTGGCCAGGCAGGCGCGGTGGCGCTCAAGCGCCTCGCGAACGGCGTCGGGCGATGCCGATGCCGAACGGCGTTGCACGCCCAGCCGAACGAGCGTTTCGAAGCTGGTCCCGAGCAGGTCGGCCTGATCGGCGATGCCGAAAACCGCGGCCGCCCGCGCATTGACGAGGACCAGCCGCCCCTCGGCATCGAACATGCACAGGCCCTGGTGCATGTTTGTAAGCGCCGCATCCAGCCGGGCCGTAGCAGCCTCAAGCGATAGCTGATCTTCCTTCATGCGGGTCATGTCCCGCGTAATCTTGGCAAAGCCGAGAAACTGACCCTGTTCGTCGTGCACCGCCTCGATGGTGACATGCGCCCAGAAGCGGCTGCCGTCCTTCCGGTATCGCCATCCCTCGGCATTGAACTTGCCTTCCGCGCGTGCGGTTGCGATGCCCTTGGCGGGAATGCCGGCGGCACGTTCCTCGGCCGAGTAGAAGGCCGCGAGTTCAAGGCCGAGGGCTTCGTCGCGGGAATAGCCCTTGAGCCGCGCCGCGCCTGCATTCCAGGAGGCGACCCGTCCCTCCGGGCTGAGCATATAAATGGCGCAGTCGCTGATCCCCTGCACCAGCAGCTTGAACTCCCGCCCGCTGGCATCGATCGCCGCGCGCGTGCGGCGGCTCACCAGACCGGTGGCAAGGCATATACCCAATATGGTGAATGCCACGACCGCGACGACAATGCCGAGTTGCATTGGCGACAGGAGGGCGCTGGCGGCCGTTTCCGCACGGGAGGGGATAAGAGTGATGCCGGCCATGCCTGTAAAATGCAGCAGCAGGATCGCCGTAACGATCAGATTGGCGGCGGCGACAGCGCTTGCCATTTTGTGCCTGTCGAGGACCAGCGCCAGCGCCGGCGCGATTGGAACCATGGCAAAGATCAGCGACGCGCCGACATAGGGCGCGGACCATTGGATGCGCGCGTAGATCTCAACCGCCTGCATGCCCACATAATGCATGCTGGCGATGCCCAGCCCGAAGATGATGGCGGCAAGGGTGCGCGGCCCCCGCCGACTTGAATTGAGCGCCAGCGAGAAGCTCAGCATGGTCGAGAGGATGGCGATGACAAAGGAGAATGCGGTGGGCGCGATGGCATAGCCGCTAATGATGCCGGGGTCATAGCCCATCATCGCGGTAAAATGGGTCGCCCAGATGCCGAAGCCGCTGGAGAGACCGGCCGCGATCAGCCAGCGGCGACGCTCGATGCCCTGAGAATCGCGCGCGCAGCGCAGCAGCGAAACAGCCGTCATCGCCGCCCCGACGCAGATCAGCCCGGCCAGTGCCACCAGCCGCAAATCATGCTCGCTCTGGATGCAATAATATAATTTGAACATGATGTTACCCCGAATTTCGATCCGGGTGCCTAAGCAGCTTATCTTAACAAGACGATAACCTTAGCAGGCGGCTGTGCACCGTGATGAACGCTATCGAGCCCTTGTCATAATGGCCGCCACCACCGCGATGCGCTCGACATCGGCATAGGCATTGCGGGCCAATTCTTCTCCGAACATATCCGGATCAATTTCGCGGTAGCGCAAGGTACAGCCTCCTTGCCGGGCTGCCTCGTCCAGAGCCTCCCGCAAGGCATCTTGCCCGTCCACGATGGCCGATCCGGTGTAGAGGATCAGCCTGCCACCCGGCGCCAGCCGCGCGACCGCCATGCGGGCCATGTCCAGCGCCACGGCACCGCCATGCATGCCGCCGCCGTCGCGATACTGGCGTTTGCCATGGTCGATCAGATAGGGCGGGTTGGCGAGGGCCAGATCGATGGGATCGCTGACCTGATCGAGGCTGTCGTCGAGCAACAGCTCAGCTTCCACGCCGGCCGCAGTCGCATTCAGCCGCGCCAGCCCGAGCGCGGCGGCGTTGATGTCGGTCATCGTGACATGGGCGGCAGGGCATCTTTTGGCCGCCACAATGCCGCCCACACCCGCGCCCGTCCCGATATCGACGATATGGCGCACATCCCCACCCGTCCCTTGCAGCTCGGCAATGATAAGCTCGGCAAAGCGGTAGCTGTCGGGGCCGAAGAAGACCGCATCTTCCTTCTCGGTCGGATAAGCCGAGTGAAGATAAAGGTCGTTGTCGAGCGATGACACCCGCAGGCGCGCGCGGCAGAGGCCATCCTCTTGCGCGATCATGTCCGCTGCCTGCAACAGGGCGAATAATGACGGATCGAGCAGATCGGCCGTGAAGGGCAGGTTCCAGCCCAGAACATCCCTCAGATCACGCGCGCGGGCCTTGTCGGATCGGCTTATCACCCTGCCATGGGTCAGCGGCGTGGGCGTAACGAAGCTATAGCCCTCCTCCCTGAGCCGCTCGAGAATCTGCATGCGAGCGATATCCGGAGCGTTGGCGAGGCGCGGATTAGGAGGATTGAAGTGGCTTGCTCGTTCCTGCCTATCCAACATCAACCTTTCCCATATGTTCATGGCAGCCAAAGGCGCTGAACAGGCAACCCTGGCCGCGATGGCGGGTTCCCCTTTCAAACCGGGCCGCTCTGCCCGTCCATGCATGTTTAAGAAGGAGAAATTGCTTGCGTTTGATGGGTGCGATGAGTTGCCTGGTCCTGCTGGCCGCTTGCAATCAGCAACAGGCTGAACAGCCTGATGCGCCGCAAACGACGTCCAACGTCACGGCGTCAACGGGTTCGGCCGACAATGGCGCTGCGAGCGAAATGGCATCGCCGCCGCAGGGGTCGGAGACAGCGGACCGGAGCGCACCCGCCACAGCGCCGCAGTCGGAACGCCGCAGCTGCTATCTTGCGGTCGACAAGAAAGTGCATGTCGACGGTCCCTGCATGGTCTTCCCGATGGGCGACGGTCTTTACACGCTCAACACATGGGACGCAGGCAAGCCGGCCCGATCGCATTTCGCGATCCTGTCGAAGGACGAGGATGGCCGGGTTTCCGCCAGCTGGAACAAGGATCCCGACGACACGCGCGCGTTCGACCCGCTCGGCGTCGTGGAAAAGGTCGATGGCTGCTGGGTAAATAACCGGGCCAGGATTTGCGCGCGATGAGCCTTGGCTGATCCGCCGTGCAGGTGGCGGATTTCAAGGCAGGTCGGCGGGTAGCCGCGTTTGACGTGCGGCCCAGCCCAGCAGCCCGGGCCACAGCCTGCCGGCCAGCATGGCGAGATGCAGGGCGGCCGGCGCCTCCGACCAATGCTGCAACCGCATGGCGGCGCGCAGCTGCGGACCGACATGCGCGCGGAGGCGCTGGTGAAAGCCGGCGGCATCAGCCCCCTGCTTCAGACAGGCGGCGGCGAGACGCCCGCTGCGCAGCGCTATGGCCATGCCGTCGCCGGTGAGAGAGGCCGTCATCGCCGCCTGATCCCCCAGCCGCCAGAACGGGGCCGGTCCGTCATCCCGTGGATCATGCACATAGCCATAGGGCAGATTGGCGATAGCGAGCGGACGCGGGAAAAGCGGTTCGGCATCCTCAAGCCTTTGGCGGAGGGCTGGCTGGGCCAGCAGCGCGGGCAGCAAGGCGTCCCAACTGCCTCCCAGCGCGGCGAGCCGGGCGCGGCTCACCACCAGGCACAGATTGGCCTCCCGCGTGCCGACGCGCTGAAGCCCGGCATAGCCGCCGCCGATCATCGTCAGCTCGATGGCCGACCCCAGTTCCGCGAGCGCTCTGGCCGGAAGGCGCCAGTGCATCTTGAACCCGACATAACCCTCCCGCGTCGCCGGCGCCGTCCGCGCATGGCCGCGCAACTCATGCTTGCCCGTCGCCAGCAGGATTTGAGCGGCGGGATAGTGACCGTCCGAGGCGGTGACAGTGTCGGCGGAGGCGCCATTCACCCGCACGCCGCGCCTGATTTCCGCTCCTGCTGCGTCCGCCTGTTCGAGCAGTGCTTCATCGAGCACCGCCCGCGATAGTCCCCGCGCCAGAAAAGGCAGACGCGCCTCGACCGTGCGCGTGCCATGATGGATCCGCACATGATCGATGGGCGCGCCGCCCAGCCGCTCGGCCGACAGCCCGAGCTTATCCAGGTCGCTACAGGCTTCGGGCGACAGAAATTCGCCGCACACCTTCTCATGCGGGCCAGCCTCTCGTTCAAGCAGCGTCACGGCGCGGCCCCGGCGGGCCAACCCTGTCGCCGCCGCCGCGCCGGCGAGGCCGCCGCCAATGATGAGAACCGGCTTCACCATCGCCGCCGCTCGACGCAATAGCGGAAGGGGAAGCGCCAGCGGATGGCGGCGCTGTCGCCGATGCCGGCGCGGTCCAGCAAAGCCTGCCATTCGCGGCGGCGAAAGCTGCGCGCGATGGA
>DAMDPH010000003.1:14398-69078 GCA_032082785.1 Sphingobium sp.
GTCATGTCGCACGAACGGATGCCAGCGCGCGATCGCCGCCATGGCGCGAAAGCCGTGCCAGGCGATAGCGTGGCGGTGAAGATCGTTGATGAACCAGCCATAGCGCGCACTGGCTTCCATCCAGCGCAGGAAGCGCAGGATTTCCGCGTCCTGCATATGATGCGTCACCAGCGCGCTGAGGATGAGATCGGGCGGCTGCGCCTCCGGCCAGGCGAAGGCGTCACCCGTCTGCCACTCGATAGCCATGCCGGCGGGCGTCGCCGCGCGCGCGACCGCCTCGCTGCGCCAGTTGAGATCGATGCCGACCAGCCGCGCCTCGCGCCCCATGCGACGCAGCAGGACGGCGATGCTGCGGAGCATGTCGCCCGCGCCAAAGCCCACATCCAGAATGGTCGGCCGCGCGTCGGGCGGCATCGCCGCCACCGCCTCCCGCACGAAGCCGAGCGTGGGTCTGCGCGCGAGCGTCACCGTGTTGACGGTCGACAGGTCGGCAAGACAGGCGGCGAACTGCGCCTGCGTCACATCTTCGCCGTCCATCATCTCCGGCTCGCAGGCGCGTTGGCGCAAGTCCGGCATTCAGAGCAGGTGGAAGCGGAACGTCTCCGCCGCCAGACCGGGGCCGAATGCCATGCCAAGCCCGGCCCGAGGGGACTGGCCTTCCTCCCGCGCCGCCATCATCTGCGCGAGGACGAACATCAGCGTGGCGGAGGACATGTTGCCCTTCTCGCGCAGCACCGCGCGCGAGGGTGCGAGCGCGTCGGCCGGCAGTTCAAGCCCGCGTTCCACCGCATCGAGGATCGACCGGCCACCGGCATGCACCGCCCACAAATCATAGTCGGACGTCGGCCGCCCGCGCAGGATGCCGCCATCATCATTGCGGCTGCGCTCGATCGCCAGCGCCTCGGCGATGCGGAGCGGCACCTTGCCATCGAGGTGCATGACAAAGCCCTGATCGCCGATCCGCCAGCTGATGAGATCGGCCGAACCGGGGATCGCCGCCGGACGAAAGTCCTGAAGCGCGATGCCTGTCTCTTCCGCTGTGACAAGCGCGGCGCTGGCGCCGTCGCTGAACAGCAGCATGGCGAGCAGCTTGTCCACCTCCTGCGTTTCCTGAAGATGCAGCGTGCATAGCTCGACATTGACGACCAGCACGCGCGCCTTGGGCGTCGAACGCACGATATGATGCGCCAGCCGCAGCGCGTTGACGGCGGCATAGCAGCCCATGAAGCCAACCAGCGTGCGCTCGGCCGACGGATCGATGCCGGTCCGCTCGATCAACAGCTGATCAAGGCCCGGGGCGATGAAGCCGGTGCAGCTGGCGACGATCACATGGCTGATGTCCTGCGCAGAAAACTGCTCGTCGAGATCGGCGATGGCCTGCATCGCAAGCTCGGGCGCCCAGCGCTCATAACGGGCCATGCGCTCGGCCGTGCCGGGGAAATGGCCATGGCTGTAAAAGGGCGCGGCAGCCTGCCCGTCGCTCTCACCGAAAGAGGGTTCGACAAAGGAATAGCGACTGTCGATGCCGGACCGCTTGGCCATCCGCTGATAGACGGCGCGGCTGCGAGGATCGACCAGCATCCGGTCGATCATGCCATGATAGGCGCGATGGACGTCATGCGGGGGAGTGGCGGTGCCGATCGCATTGATATGCGCCGTCACCGTATGTTGAGGGACCTGCATGGCGAAAACTCCGCTCGCACCCGACGGCCTGATGCCTGTGGCGCCTTCTACGGGAAACGCGCGCGGTGGGCAAAGGGTGCATGCGGCGGAGAGCGTCGCGGAGGGGGTGACGAGAGAAGGTCCGGCAGCCTTGCCGGACCTTCCCTCGTTGATTGCCTCGATCAGAAGCTGATCTTCGCGCCCATCGTCATGTAGCGACCGATCGTATCATAATGGATCGCGCCATAGGTCGTTAGCGGCGGCGCGCGGTCGAACAGATTGTTGACGTTCGCGAACAGGGTGAACTTGCCGACATTGGCCTGCCCGCCCAGATCGACATAGATGCGGCTGTCGATCTTGTTGTTGGCGATGTCGAGCAGATGGTTGAACTGGCCACCGCCGACATAGCGCAGGCGCGCATCGATCGACACGGCATCGCTCAGATAACTGACGCTCCCCGTAGCGCGCCAGTGCGGCGTGCCGAAGCTGACATTGTCGCCGACATCGCCAGCGCGGTTCACCGTGCTTTCGCCGTCGTTGATCAGCACCTTGGGCACATAGGTGGCAAGACCCCGGAAGCGCATCGAGCCGCCCGTCTGGTTGACCGGCACGGTATAGGTGGCTTCGATGTCCACGCCCCGGGTCCGATATTCGGCGAGGTTCAGATAGGTGGTGTAGATGGTCGTCGGCGCGCCCGCCGCGTCGCGCTCGATCTGGCTGCACAGGAGCGCATTGCCATTATTGCAGTTGGTGATGACATCCTGCGCACCGAGCGAGGTGATCGCGTCCTTCAGCTTGATGTCATAATAATCGACCGACAGGTTGAAGCCGGGCAGGAAGCGCGGCGTGAAGACCGCGCCGAGCGTCAACGTGCTGCCGACTTCCGGTTTCAGCGCGGCATTGCCGCCGCCATAGCGGGTGACGGAGTAGGTTTTGCCCTTTTCCGCGACATTGGTGAAGGTCGTCGTGGTGGTGGTGAACAGTTCCGCCAGGCTGCCCGAGCGTATGTCGCGCGAGCGGGAGATGCGGATCAACAGATTGTCGAAAATCCGATCGGTCAGCCCGAGCTTCCACGACCAGATGCCGCCGCTGGTGCTATAATAGCTGTAGCGCGCGGCGCCATTGACATCGAGCTTGCTGAACGGCTGGTCCAGCAAAGGCACCGCGATTTCACCGAATCCTTCCTGCACGTTGAAGCCGCCGTTCAGGGGCGAGAAGTTGAAGCGGCTGAACCCACGGGCGGCGGAGATCGGATCGATGGCGTTGGTCACCTGCTCCTCCCAGCGCGCCTCGCCGCCGACGGCGATGGAAACGGGACCGGCCCAGGTCGAGAAGAGATCGCCCCGGAGGCTGGCGCCGGTGCTGTCGAGCTTAGTGGTGTAGACCACCCGCGTCAGGTTGCCGAAAACATAGTCGACCGCTTCAGGGCTGGCGCTGCCGGTGCCCAATATGTTGAGCGGGCGGCAGTCGGTGCCCGGATCGGTCAGCGCAGTGCGGCAGACGATATTGCCGCCCGCATCCCTCACCGCATCCAGCGCCTTGGTCATGTTCGCGCCGGTGATCTGGTTGTGGTAGCTCTGCCTGTTGCGCAATTCGCCATGGCCATAATAGGCCGAATAGCGCCAGCGGCCATCGGCGAAACTGCCCTCGATGCCGATCGCGCCTTCGCTATTCTGGCGATAATAGTCGAAGGTGCGATAGCCATAATCCTCAAACACCCGGCCGACGCGCACGCTGGTCTCGCCGGCAGCGGCGAGCTGGCCACGAATCTGCGGCGACAGGAAAGGATTGCTGGCCGACAGCGTGTAGGTGCCGCTTTCCGCATAAAAGGGATATTTGGCCCAGATGCGGCTGTAGCTGCCATCCGCCCACAAGGTGGCATCGCCCAGGTCGAAGCTGGCGCGAACATAGCTGTTCACCCGCTCATAGGGGTTGGTCAGCGCATATTGGTCATTGTTCGCGACGCCCTCGCCGCCGACCATGGTGCTGCCGCTGATCATGCTGCCATATTGGAACGGGCGCAGCGAGCCGTCGGTGTTGAAGGTCTGCCCCTTCAGGCTGCCGGCATTGATGAGGCCCCCCAGGCTGGCCGTGGCATTGTTGACGTCGCGGACCAGGATGAAGTCATGATCGCCGCCCGCCGGCGAGAAGAGGTTGGAACTGCCGACATTCTTGCGCGAATTGCGGTCGAGAATGCCCTTGTCCTGCTGATATTCCGCACCGGCCATTACATGACCGCGTCCATCGGCGAAATGCGTGCCGAACGTGCCGTCGATGCTGTAGCGATAGCCGTCGCCGCGCGACGAGATGCCGTGCTGCGCGGCCAGCGTCAGCCCTTTCAGATCATCGTCGAGGATGATGTTGACGACGCCGCCGATGGCGCCCGAACCCCAGGCCGCGCTGGCCCCGCCCGTCACGATCTCGACGCGCTTCACCAGGCCTTGCGGCACGTTGTTGAGGTCGCTCGCGCCGGTGAAGCGGCGATTATTGAGCAGCGTCAGCGTGCGCGTGACGCCCAGGCCGCGCAGATCCATGGCCGAAGAGCTGCTGTTGGTGTTGGCGACGGTGCTGGCCGGCGACTGGGTGGCGCGGAACTGCGGAAGGTCGTTCAGCACCTGCGCGATGCTGGGCCGGGCGCCCTGCCGCAATTCGGTCTCGCCTATGACGGTGGTCGGCGTCGGCGCCTCAAACCCCTTGCGGTCGATACGCGATCCGGTGACGACGATGGCCGTCTGGCTCTGTTCGGCGGCGTCATCGGCGCTTTCACTTTGCTGCGCCAACGCCGCGACCGGCGTCAGCGACAGGATGAAACAGGCGCTTGCGCTTCCCGCCAGCAGCAGGCGACGATAACCATCTTGTTTATATTGCATGATATGCTCCCCCTTTTTCAGAAACTCATGTGCGTGGATCGTCCCGCCTGACGCGGGACGGAGGTCGGCGCGTGCGGCCCCTGTCAGTCGACGCGCTTGAACAACAGATCGTAGGCGCGCCCCTCGCCGAAGCGCAGGCTGGTGACAGCGCCGCTCGCGTCGCGCCTGAACTTGACCGTCACGGGCGAGGATTGGGGCGCCGCGTTCCCGGTGAAGACATCGGCATAGGCCGGCTTGAGCGGTGTGTTGGTCCAGCGCGGGCCGCTATAGGCCAGCCTCTCGCCATCCTGGGTGAAGGTCAGGCAGGCACTGGCATCGACGCCGCAGAAACGGCCGAGATAGGGCTTGGGATCGAAGCGCGCGACCGGCGTCACCTTGGCGTGGGCGATCTTCTCTCCCTCGCGATTTTCCCGCACCAGCCCGCTCTCGCCAAAGACGAAGACATCCTCGCGCAAGGCCCAGCGGCCTGGGCCCACTGGATCCAGCAGACGCCCGTCGGCGCGCAGTCGTCCCTCGGCATCCGCTTCGAACCGAACCGGGAAACCGGTCATGCTGTCGGCATAGAGGCCAACCGGCAGCGGCCCCTGCGGGCTGTAGCTTTTCGGCATATAGGGCGGCAGGAAAATGTCGGCCGCCGCCCGGCCCAGCACCGGCGTATCGGCGTCGCCGCTGTTGCAGAGCAGCGAGACCGCCAGATGATGATCGGGATAGCGCGCCATCCAAGCGCGATAACCGCCCGTGGAGCCGGAATGGCTGACCTCCCGCTCGCCATGATGGTCGAGATCGACCAGCGCCAGCGCATAGGCGATGGGGGTGCCGTCGTTCAGCTTCGTCGTTTCTTCCATCTGCCTGGTGAAGCCGGGGCCGAAACGGTCGCTGTCGAGCGCCGCCTGCCACTTCACCAGATCGCCGACAGTGGTCAGCAGCCCGCCATTGCCATAGGCGTCCTCGATCACCTGATCGTTGCGATAGACGCCATTTTGCTCATCATAAGCGCCGGTGCGCCCCTTCACCACGTCGCCATGATCGTCGCGCCAGCGCGTGCTGCCCATGCCGAGCGGCACGAAGATACGGTCGCGCGTAAAGTCCGCAAGCGACTGGCCGCTCACGCGCGCCACGACGATGGCGAGCAGATTATAATTGCTGTTGCTGTAGAGATAATGGTCGCCCGGGGCGAAGTTCAGCTCCTGCTGCCGGGCGGCGATGGCCAGAACGTCGTCATTGGTCGCGGTGCGGCTGTTGCGCGGCCACCCCTCCAGCGCGGACACCGCGCCCCAGTCGCGCAGGCCGCTAACATGGTGCAGCATGTGGCGCAGCGTGACCGGCGCGCCATAATCGGGCATTTCGGGCAAATATTTGCGGACATCATCGTCCAGCGAAAGCTTGCCCTCGCGCGCCAGCATCAGGATGGCGGCGGCGGTGAACTGCTTGGAATCCGACCCGGCCTCATAGATGCTGTCCGCCGTCGCGGGCTGGTCCAGCTCCAGGCTGGCCATGCCATAGGCGCGGGTAGCGATGGCGCTGCCGTTGCGCGACACGGCGATGGCGCAACCGGGCGTATCGCGATGCGCCCAGCGCGCGAACAGCGCATCGAGCTTCGCCATGGCGGCCGCATCGGCGGTCGGCCGCGCCTGGGCAGCGCCGGCCGTCGACAGCATCGCACAGGCAGCCACTGCCGCCGCGCCAGCTAAACGCTTGATCCTCATGTCTGAATCCCCTTTTCGCGTCGCGCGTCCGAGGGCCGCGTCCGCGTCATGCCGGCCGCCCAGCGCTTCTATCCGCCCCGTGACAGCCTTCGCGCGTATCATAGGGCGCATCCCTGTCATGAAACTGACATAGCCGCCCACCCCGCGCCTGTCGGGCAATCAACGATAAGCAAGGACCATCAGGCTTGGCATTTGCGTCCGAATCAGCAATGCTTACCGCAACTTCATATCAGGAGGGGATGTCGCAGCCGGGGGGAAGAAGATGCGATTGTTGCTGGTGGAAGATGATGAGCGGCTCGCTCGGGGGATGATCGCATCGCTCGAGGCGGCGGGCTTTGCCGTCGATATTCTCTCCACCGGTGAAGAGGCGTTGCAACTCGCGCAGGCGGAGCCCTATTGCGCGATCATCCTTGATCTTGGGCTGCCGGATATGGACGGGCTGGAGGTGCTGAGCCTGCTGCGCAGCCGGGGCGCGGCGACGCCGATCATCATCCTGACGGCGCGCGACATGGTCGATGACCGGATCAACGGGCTGGATCGCGGCGCCGACGATTATATGGCGAAGCCCTTCAACCCGCGCGAACTGGAATCGCGCATCCGGGCGCTGGTCCGCCGCAGCCAGGGCGCGCCCGATCCGATGCTGCGCATCGGGACGCTGCTGTTCGACCGGTCCAGCCGCACCGTCTATCTCGACGACAAGCTGCTCGACCTGCGGCGGCGCGAGCTGGCGGTGCTGGAAACGCTGATGGGGCGGCCCGGCAAGCTGATCCCGAAGGAGCGGCTGTCGGCGGAAGTCTTCAACTTCGACGATGCGGTCACGCCCAACGCACTGGAGGTCTATGTCGGCCGGCTGCGTCGCAAGCTTCACCCGTCAGGGCCGGCCATCCGCACCATTCGCGGCCTCGGCTATATGATCGAAGCGGCCTGAGCGGCGGCAGCGGGACAGCGATATCGACATGCGTCCCCTGCCCTCCTCGCTGCGCCTGCGCCTGACCGTGGCGGTGATGATGCCGCTGGCCGGGCTGGTGCTGTTGTTCGGGATCATTACCGCCCGCGTGACCCATGATACCGAAGCGGACACAGTCGATCGCGTGCTGATCGGTTCGGTTCGCACGCTCAGCCTTGCCTATAATCGTCCCGCGGCAGAGCGCGCGCAACTGGTGCCGCTGGTTATCCACCTGCTGCGACGCCGGGCGCGGCCGGTGGTCCATTATAGCGTCTATCGCGGCAGCCAGTTGCTGGCCGGCGACCCTGCGCTCAAGCCGCCGGCCGATTATAGCGCGCGGTGGAACGGCATTACCGATCCCCATCCGCCCGCAACCTTCGTCAACGCCTATCGCGACACGGCGATGGTGCGCGGCTATCTCAATCCGGCCGATGCAAAGTGGGTGAGCCAGGCGGCCTATCTGCGCGACGGCCATCTGCACGGCAAGCGCGCTCGAATAGCGACGGAAATCCGCCGCCCTGCCGGGGAGGCGCAGCAGGTCGCCATTCAGATCGCCGATTTTGTGGACGATCGAGCAGCCAAGGACCGCTATTTCATCGGGCAACTGCTGCTGCTCGGCCTGGCCGTGCTGCTGGTGACGGGGCTGCTATTCTGGTGGGCGATCCGCTGGGGCTTGCGGCCGCTGGTCGAGTTGACCGATCAGATCGAAGCGGGACGGCGCGAGGCGTCTCCCACATTCCGACTGGCCAGCCGCGACGAAACGCCGGTCGAGATCAAGCCGTTCATCGCTGCCTTCAACGGCCTCATGGCCCGGCTGGAGCGCGCCACCCTGTCGCTGCGCCAGTTCACCTCCAACGCGTCGCACCAGATGCGCACGCCGCTGGCGGTGGCGCGCGTCCATCTCGACGTGCTGGAACGCTATGGCCCGCAGTCGCCGCAGGGCCGCGCCGCATTGCAGGATATCCCGCAGGCGATCGACTCGCTCGAACAATTGTTGCGGCAGCTGATTGCGCTGGCGCGAAGCGAGGAGGATATACGCCTCCCCCTCGCCCCCTTCGACCTCGCCGAACTGGTGAGACAGGTCACGGGCGAGCGCGCGGCGCAGGCGCCCGCCGATATCGAAATCGGCTTTGAAGGCAGTGACGGCCCCGCCCTTGCGATCGGCGCGCCGGCACTGGCGGCGGAGCTGCTCGGCAATCTGCTCGACAATGCCATCCGCTATAATCGGCCGGGCGGCACGGTTACGGTCCATCTCTATCGGCAGGATGACGGGGTGATGGTCGATATCGATGATGACGGCCCCGGTATCGCCCCGGCGGAGCGGGACAAGGTGTGGGACCGTTTCTATCGGGGCGCCAGTCAGGCGCGCGCGCCGGGCACGGGCCTTGGCCTGCCCATCGCCCACGCGCTGGCGGAGCGGATCGGCGCGCGCATATCGCTCAAGGACGGGCGGACCGGCCGGGGGCTGTGCGTCACCGTCGCATTCCAATGTGCGTGACCATATGGATCGGCGACAGCTTCATGTCAGACGCTTCGCCTATGACAGGATCAAGGGGCGATTGCGCCCGCAGCTGGGGGATATGATGATGCCGTCGAAACTCCGTCGCGCCGCCGACCGCCGCATGCGCCCCGGTAGATGCCTGCGCCGCCTGGCGCTGGCCGGTGCCGCCATGCTGCTCGCCAGCGCCCAGCCGACCCTGGCGCAGGGCGAGGCAGGCCTAACGACAGCCCCTGTTCCCAGCACCGCGATCGCGGGCGATTTCAGCTTCGCCGCCGTGGGAGACATCATCTACCTGCGGCCGATGCTGGCAACGCTGGAAAGACAGGCGCCCGACATGCTGCGCATCCTGCGCGACGCCAATGTGACTTTCGGCAATTTCGAGACCAGCGCTTTCGATCTTTCCCGCTTCAAAGGATCGCCGCAGGCGGAGTCGGGCGGCACCTGGATGCTGGCGGACCCGGCCGTTGCGGGCGATGTCGCCGCGATGGGCATCGACATGGTCAGCCATGCCAATAATCATGCGACCGACTGGGGCGTCGAGGGGATGCTGGAAACGCTGGACCTGCTGGACGCGGCGAAGCTCACCCATTCGGGCACCGGCCGCACGATGACGGCGGCGCGCGCGCCGGCCTATCTCGACAGCAGTTGGGGGCGGGTTGCCCTGGTGTCGGCCACCACCAGCTTCACGCCCATGTCGCCCGCCGCCGATCCGCTGGGCCGGGTGCCCGGGCGCGCCGGCGCCAACACGATCCGCAGCACCGAAATCGGCCTCGTGTCGGAGACGGACCTTGCCGCGATCGCCCGCATCACCGGCGCCAAGCCCGGCGCGCCAGTCAAGATCAAGACGCAAACCTTCCGCGCGACACCCCATCCGACCACGCCGATGACGATCCAGTTCGATCTCAACGGCAAGGACGTGGCCGCCAATCTGCTGTCGATCCGTCAGGCCAAGCAGAATGGCAATTTCGTCATTTTCTCACTGCACAATCATGAGCCGGGCAACGCCAGCGAGACACCCGCCAATTTCGCGCCCGCCTTCGCGCGGCAGGTGATCGATGCGGGCGCCGACATGTTCATCGGCCATGGTCCCCACCAGCTGCGCGGGATTGAAATCTACAAGGGCAAGCCGATCTTCTACTCGCTCGGCAACTTTGCGATGATGAACAACAGCCTGGACGATGTGCCGGCCGACATGTTCGACCAGTTCGGCGTCACGCCGGGCACGGTCACGACGCCTGAATTGCTACAGGCCCGCAATGCGAAAAGCTTTTCCGACCCGATCTTCTTCGAATCCGTGATCGCCGTCAGTCATTTTCGTGACGGTCGCCTGAGCGAAATCCGGCTTCACCCCGTCGATCTGGGCGTTGGCGCGAAGGGGGCGGCGCGAGGCGTACCGCGCCTGGCCGACGCGGCGACGGGTGCGCGGATCATCGAGCGGTTGCAGCGCCTCTCCACCCCGTTCGGGACCCGGATCGTGATGGATCAGGGGATTGGGGTTATCCATATCCCGTCGGCGGAACGCTGATCCCCGCCTAATTTGGCCTGGGCCCAAGAACGCGCAGCTTGATGTTGCGGAATGCGACAGGTTCGCCATGGTCCTGAAGCCCGATAACGCCGGTCGGAAATGTGCCGAACAGCGGCATTCCGGCGAATTTCGATGCCGCCACCCGGGCGCGCCATTCCTCATTACCGAAAGGTAGATCGGCCGTCGAAGTGCCGTTCAGCCATTGCCGGATGCGCCCCGGCTCGACGCGCAGGCGCGCATGGTTCCACTGTCCCGCGGGCCGAACCACATTCGCAGGCGGCACCGTAAAGTCGTACAAGGCGCCGGCCCGGTGGGTCGGAATCTTGCCATCGGGATGGGCGGCATCGTCCAGGATCTGCATCTCAAGACCCGTTTCATAGATATAGCGCGTCTGCGGCACATGACGCGCGCGATAAAGCACGCCGCTATTGCCGCCGCGTTCGACCTTCCAGTCGAGGGTCAGCTCAAACTGACCATAGCTGTCGGCGGTGACGATATCCGCGCCACTCATGACCCCGCCCTTCGCCGTCAGCATCAACAGCCCATCCCGCACGGTCCACGATGCCGAAGGCGCGCCGCCCGCATAATCGCGCCAGCCGTCCAGATCATGGCCGTTGAACAGCAACGTCCACCCCTCCGCCCGTTCCCGTGCGGTGAGGCGGTTCATGGACGCCTCCTCGGGCTTCGCGCCCGCGGGCACGGTGCCCAGCGTCAGCAGAGCGAGGCCCGCGAAAAGCACCCGACCTGCTCGCATCTTCCAAATTGTCATTGCTGCTCGCCCTAAATCGATGCCCCGCCCTCCTTGAAGAGCGGGGCACCGCAGGAATGTCTGACGTCTGGTCCCGAAGCTTTAGAATTTCGCGCGAATGCCAAAATTATAGCGCGCGCCGGTATCCTGCAGCAGGAGGTAGCGATCCTTGATCGCCGACCATTCATCGACATATTCATTCGTCACATTGACGCCCTGCAAATAGGCCTGGAAGTTGGGCGTCAGGTCATAGGAAAGGCTGAAGTCCAGCTGGCCATAGGAGGACCGATTGCGCGGCCGGGACTGGCTGTCACGGCAATTCCGCAGATAATCCGAGCGCCAATTATAGGAAACGCGCGCGGAAACGCCATATTTCTCAAAGAAGACGCTGCCATTGGCCGAATGCGGCGACAGACCATTATAGCCGCAGGGATAGTCGGCCAGCGTTTGATCGCGCTTGGCCGAGCTGGAGACATAGGTGTAATTGCCCGTAACGCCGAAGCCGGAGGCGAAGCCGCCCAACGCGTCGAACGAATATTGGCCGCCGATTTCCACGCCCTTGATCGTGCCGGTCTGGCCATTGCGGGTGCGGGTATCCTGGAAAACACGCCCGAACCGCTCGACCGGCAGCGTCTGAAGCTCAAGGAAGTCGGAGAGATCCTTGTAGAAGCCGCCGACGCTCAGATAGCTGACGCGTGAAATATACCATTCCAGAGCCAGATCATAATTGGTCGAACGGAACGGCCGCAAATTGGGATTGCCGCCCGAGGATTGCGGGACCGAAATACGTCCGCCGAAATTATTATTGACGCCAAGGTCGGTCAGCGTCGGACGGGTGATCGATTGCGAGAAAGCCGCGCGCGCGATGAGGTTATCGGTCAGATTATATTTGACGTTGGCTGACGGCAGGGCATTCACATAGCTGTTGCGCACCGACACCGCGGTCGCGGGGCCATAGGTATATTGCAGCGTGTCGTCGCCCGGCGTGTTGACGATGCTGGTGACCGGCGTATCGAAACCCGATGACAGCACATCGGTCTTGATGACGCGGACGCCGACATTGCCGTTCCATCGGGCGCCGCCAAATTCCATGCTGACATAACCCGCCGTCAGCCTTTCGCGCACATTGACCGTACCGCGAAGCTGTTCGCGCACGCCGAAGGGGCCGCCGTCGAGCGCCAGAAGTTGCTGGGCAAGCGCGGCTTGCTCTTCGGGCGTGCGGCCGTTGGTCGGGATGGACAAAGTGGCTGGATCGTTGAGATAGGCCAGAAAGGCTTCAGGATCGAACTGGAAGACGGTGGGCGGAATATCGCGCCCGCCGCCGAGCAGGTCGCTCCAGTCATAAGGCTGCAACAGGCCCGCCGCGACCGGCACCTGATACCCGCAATAGGTGCAGTTGGAATCGCTATTGTTGAACGACCGGTTGACCTTGCGGCGCTGCGTGTAGGACACGCCCATCTTCACCGACCGCAGGATCGAATCCGCAATGTCCCACTTGGTATCGAGGTGGAATTCCGACCCCCGGTCGCGCGAGCGGTTATTGTCGATCCCCATATAGTGGAGGCGCATGAAGTCGGGATCGTTGACGATGCTGTTGTCGTAGGAGACGCTGGGCAGGCCCCCACCCCCGTCAAGCTGGAACTGATAGCTGTAGGGCAGCAGGCCGCCGATGACGAGATATTGGTTGGGCGATTTGCGGCTGGCTCCGGTCGTCGACGCGTCGAACCGGATTTCCATATCCTCCTGCGGGTTCCACTTGATGTTGCCGCCGATCTGATAGCTGTCCGACAGCCGGTTGGTCACATTATAGACATGGTCGATCTTCGCGTTGATGCCGTTATTGGTGAGCTGATCGCCATAGGCCGCGGCGAAATCCGGATTCTGTTCCAGAAAGTCACGGCCCAGCATGGTGAGGCTGGTCGCGGTGCCGTTGGCGTCGAAGGTCGGCCGATAATAGGGCGCCGCCATGAAATTATCCATTTTGCGCGTCACGCCGGATACGTCGAATTTGGAATAAATGCCGTCGACGGTGATTTCCAGCGTATCGGTCGGTCGGAACTGGAGCGTACCGGAGAGATTGATCCGCTCACGCTCCTCCTGCGATCGCTGATAATAGAGGCTCTGCGGCACATTGACATTACCGGCGACCGGATAGGCGGCGTCGGCGCCGGTGATCAGCGTCGGCACCCCGTTCACATCCTGGACGATATCGGGCCGCCCGTTGATCCAGCCATCGATGGCGATGGTGTCGGCCTGGTTCTTGCGCTTGGTGTAGGAGCCGGCGAGAACGATGCCGAACGTTTTGTCGGGATTGGCATAGGACAGGGTCGCCGCAAGATCGGGCGAGAGCTTCTCCCGCAAGCCGTCATAGATGCCGCCGATCTGGGCGGTGGCGTGCAGTCCATCACGCCCTTCAAGCGGCCGGGCAGTGACGATGTTGACGGTCGCACCAATGCCGCCTTCCTGCAATTCGGGCACGGGCGACTTGAAGATGTCTGTCCGCTGGATCATGTTCGACGACAGCACGTCGAAGGAAAATTCGCGACCGGAATTATCGGTGGCCATGACGCGGCCGTTTACAAGGACGGTGTTGAATTCGGGGCCGAGGCCGCGAACGGTGATGAACTGCCCCTCGCCGCCCGAACGGTCGATGGCGACGCCGGTGATACGCTGAAGGGACTCGGCGATATTGGCGTCGGGGAATTTACCCACTTCCACCGCGCTGATGGAATCGACGATCTGATCCGCATCGCGCTTGACCTGTGCGGAGGAACTGAGGCTCGCGCGAATACCGGTGACAACGATGTCGGCGGTGCTCGCGTCAGCGCCTGCGGGCGCGGCTGCGACAGCAGCCGCCGGTAGCTCCGCTTGTGCCAGAGCGCCCTGTGCGACCGCCATCGTCGGCAAGGAGCAGCCCGCGCCCAAAGCGGCAAAAATCCACCACGACCTCATGTTTCTCTCCCAATTTAATTTATATAATTTTGCCGGGAAGATCGTCGCGTCAGTTGCTTGATATTATTTGCTTTAACGCTAAATCACCCTGCTGACAAACGATGCTCCGTCGCTGAAATCGTTCAATATTTTTGCGATAGACGGCCGCTGCTGCGCGACGAACGCTGTGGCGACTTCAGGCCGCCCCGCCACCTACGGAGCATCAAATTTCCCCAAACAGGGCGCGTTGCGACGTCTCCATCTCTTCAAAATAGCGGCGTCTCGCATGCTTTTCCGTTACGACACCCACAAGCAGGCCGCGATCGTCAACCACCGCCAGTTCATCTGCGCTTAAGCGGTTGAACAGCGAGAGAATGACGCGCACGTCGTCGCCGGGACGCAGGATGATGTCGGTCATATAGGCGAAGGAGTCGATCGCCGCGTCGGGTGCGAGTTCGGACGCATAGATGGCGGCCGTCGGCACGATCCCACGATAGCGGCCTTCGGCATCGACCATCAACGCCTTGCTGGCCGAGCCTAAAGGAATTTGTGCGCGAAACGCTTCCACCGTACAGCCTACGGGCACCGCCACCCAGTCACGGCGCATCATGCGCGCCGCCGTCAGATTGACGACCCACCCGATGTCGCGAGGGCCTCGAATATTCGATCCGCGCAGATGCAGCCGCCAGGTGGAGAAGGAATAGCCGAAAATTTCCCGCGTCACCGCGCTAGAGAGCAGCGCCGCCGTCAACACGACCCCCATCAGGGCGAAATCATGCGTCGTTTCCAGCATGAGCAACGCCAAGGTCATAGGGCCGCCGACGATCGACACGCTGAGCGCGGCCATGCCGACCAGGGCCGCGTCATTCGGGTCTACTGTCACGCCAACATCCGCTGCGTTGATCGCATTCGCAAAAATCTGCCCGGCCAGCGACCCCAGAAAAAGCGATGCGAAGAAGAGCCCCCCGCGGAATCCGAAGCTCAGGGAGACGACCGAGGCCGCGACCTTGGCGCATAACAGTATGAGCAGGACCATCACCGTGGGCTGCAACACAAGATCGAGGTGGAGGGCGCCATGTCCGGCCGACAAGGTCTGCGGCGACACCAGGGCGAGCGGTATCAGCAGCAGGCCACCCATGACCGGCTTCCAACGGCCAAGCCACGTCCAGCCCTGCACCCGGACTTCTGCCAGGGTCACCAGCCGCATGATCGCGATCCCCAGCAGCGCACAGAACAGGCCCAGCCCCGCGAACAGCCCATAATCGACGAGCGTGATGACTCGGTCGGCGGCGGTCGCGATCAGCCAAGGATCCGCCCCCATCGCGTTGGCGATGAGGACGCCGGACAAGGCTGCGGCGATCACGGGCGCAAGAGCCGCCGGCGTGTAGGCGCCGATGACGATCTCGAAAGCATAGAATGCACCTGTCAGAGGCGCGCCGAAGGCGGCGCCAATGGCTGCCCCCGCGCCGGCACCAACCAGTGTCCGCACATCATTGCGGCGCAGCCTGAACCATTGACCGAGCAGCGAAGCAAAGCCGCCGCCCATTTGCGCATAGGCCGCCTCCAGCCCCACCGACGCGCCGGCCCCGTTCGAAATGATGGTCTGCGCGGAGATGACGAGATTGTCGCCAGCCGAAATGCGTCCGCCGTGCAGCGCGTTGGCCTCTACCACGTCGACCGGGCTTCGCACGCGCCGCCGCAGGGCCGACGCCAGCAGCACCAATGCAAGCCCACCCAGAGGCAAAGCCATGAGCCGCCAGGGATGGTGGATCGCGCCCAACGCACTCAGTCGGTTGACGGAAACGCCATAAAGAAGTTCCTGCAAGCCGTGCGCCATCTTTTGTTGGACCTGCGTAAGCAGGCCCGCCATGCCGCCCGCGATAAGCGCAAGCAGGATGAACGCTGCTTCGCTCTGCCGCAGACGCTGCCGGTTGCGAATGATGGTCGGCCGGACCCAGGACTTCAACTCAGCAAGCAACGAGATAGTCCTTGATATCATTGTCAGTTCTGGCGGACCCGACAGAACAGCTTGCGAAACCGGCAGCGAAGACCGACGTGCCAGACTTCAGAAGCTGTCGCCCTTGATGCCTAGCCTATAACTGCCGTTCCGCCTTGAAGCCATGACGATATGGCCGAGGCGACAATTTCGCTCAAAATGCAGCGGCTGCACCATATCTCCTGAGCGGCTGAAGACGGGAACGCCGGACCAGGCCTGGAATAGCTCCACATCACTACTGACGCACCTCGACGATTGAGCAGCGGTGCTGATTGGTAAATAGAATATATGATCGACTAAAATCGCCGACAGATCCGGGATATACCGTATTCCGGACTATACTTGAAACAATCTATGTTCTTGTGGCTCAGTGACAAGCGAGACTCGGGAGCAGACCGGCATGGCGACGACCAGTTTCAGGCGCCCGATCTTCATAGCGGAGGCGCGTTTCTACGCCACGGTCGCGATCATCATGGCGGTCCTCAATATAGGCGCCTTCTCCTTCTTCGCTGCCATGGGCATATCGACATTTCGCGCGCCTTTCTACGTGCACGTCCATGCCGTCCTGTTCATGGGGTGGGTGATCCTGTTCCTGTGCCAGGTATCGCTCGCCGCAACCTCTCATCTCAGGCTGCACCGGAAACTTGGCTGGGTGGCGGTCGGATGGGCCTGCGCGATGCTGGTCGTCGGCACGCTGACGACGATCTGGACAGTGCAGAAAGCGACTGTTCCCTTCTTCTTCTTGCCAGCGCAATTTCTGCTGATGAACCCTTTGAGCGTCCTGTGCTTCGCAGCTTTGTTGATCGGCGGCGTGGTCAAGCGGCGCGACCGCGAATGGCATCCGCGCCTCATCCTGTGCGCGATGGGGGCGATTATGGGGCCTGCGTTCGGCCGCTTGCTGCCGGCGCCCTTGCTGCTCTACTGGATGATCACGGCCGTCTTCATCGGGATGCTCGCCTTCCCGGTCGCAGGCATGTTTCGCGACAAGCGCCGCTATGGCCGTGTCCACCCGGCATGGTGGGTCGGGCTCGCCACACTCCTGCTGTTGCATCTTGCGACGGAGACGCTGGGCCGCAGCAGGCTCGCCGCATCTATCTATGATCACGTCGTCGCGGGAACGCCCGGCGCGCAGGTGCCGGCGCTCCTCTATCAGCAGCCTCCCTTCCCGGTAGCGCCATGACCCGGCACCTTAAGGGAGGCCACGTGCGGCCGTTGCCTTAGTCAGGTGTCAGCGCCCCTTGGGTCCGCCGTCCGGGATCAGCGGATCGTCGGTTCCGGGAGCGCCGGGCATCAGCACGCCATCGGGCTTGCGGTCTTCGGCGGGGTTGGCCGGCGGCTCGCCATTCTTCTGCTCTGGCTTGTGCTTGTCAGGCTTGCGGGTCGAAGCAGCTGTCGCCGGCCTTTCGGTCTCGCGCTGCTCGCCTGTTGTAGCTTGGTTGGGCGCTGGCGGCGTAGCGGATTGCGGCGACGCTGATGCCGCCATGGCGATGATGATTCCTAGCATGACAAAACCTCTCGCTAAATTCAGCTGTCAGGGCAGCTTGAAATGCTAAGTCCCCGATGCGGGTGAGAGTTCCGTTCCGCCGCCACCAACAGATGCTCAAGTCAGGCGCAGGACCAATGGCGGAGGCTTATCCGCCCGCCATGCTGCGGGCCGAACCGAAGCGCGCGACAAGGTCATAAGCCGCGCCGACAAAATATTGCCGGACCATCGTGATGCCCTCATCCCCGCGCCAGGTGCGGCGTTCGACGGAGAGGCAGGCGGTGCCGACAGGGATGGCGAGGCGCGCGGCCAGCATGCGGTCGGCGCAGACCGCGGCGATGCGCGTTTCCGCCTCCGTCCAGGGCACATGTCTGAGCAGCCATGCGCCGGGCGAGGCAGCGCTGAAATCCTGCCCCGCAATATCGGGCACAGCCGACAGGCTGACCAGACGCGTTTCACAGGCAAGCGGCACATCGTCCGCATGGTGAACGCCCTCGACAACGAGCAGGTCTCCGCGCCCGGCCAGCTGCACCTCATCGGCCTGGTTCAGATCCGCTTGCCTTATTTCCCGCGCCAGCCGCTCGAACCGGTATTGCTGGCGGCGTTGCGCCACCTCCTGCTCCAAATCGGGTATGTCGAGCACCATCGAATGGACCTTGGGCCGCGCGACGAACGACCCCGCCCGCTTCCGCCGGTCGATCAGTCCAGCGGCAGCGAGGGCAGAAAGCGCCTTGTTCACCGTCATCCGCGCGCAATCATAGTCGCGCATCAACGCCTGTTCCGTCGGCAGGCGAGCGCCCGGCAGCAGCGCGCCGGACAGGATCGACGCCTCTATCTCGCTGCGGATCCGTTCATGGAGCGGCAGCGTCACGCGAGCAGTGGCTCCAGCGCCCGGCGATAATCGCCTGCGATCCGCTCCCGCGCGACATGGCGTCCTCCGCGCACCACTTCGATGCCGCGCCGCCACACACGGTCGATTGCCCCACGCCCGGCGGCAAAGAGAAAGGAGTCGATCAGCGCGGCACCGCTGCGACCGCTGAGCGAGGGGTGGCGCGCATCAAGACTGATCATGTCGGCCGCATGCCCGACCGCCAGCCCCGCTTCAACCCCCAGCGCCTCCGCGCCCCCTGCAAGGGCGGCATCGAACAGCGCCTGCCCAGTCGACCCTCCGGCTTCGGGTGCGAGAATGTTGCGCCCGCGCGCAGACAAACGCTGCCCATATTCGAGCCAGCGCAATTCCTCGCTCATGTCGATCAAATTGTTGGAATCCGTGCCGATCCCGGTGCGGCCTCCTGCCGCCATAAAGGCCGGTGCGGGAAAAAGGCCATCGCCCAGATTGGCTTCTGTCACCGGGCACAGGCCGGCCACCGCGCCGCTCGCCGCTAGTCCGCGCATTTCGGCATCGGTCATATGGGTGGCGTGAACGCAGCACCAGCGCGCATCTACCGTGGCATGATCCAGCAGCCATTGGACCGGTCGCTGCCCGCTCCAGGCGAGGCAGTCATCCACCTCCTTCACCTGTTCGGCGATATGGATGTGGATCGGCGCCGCCCCGGCGATGGCAGGGAGCGCGTCCAATTCTTCCGCGGTGACGGCGCGCAGGCTGTGCGGTGCCACGCCGATGACGGCGTCGGGAAGCACGGCGGCCGCTGCCCGCGCCCCTTCAAGCAAGCGCGCAAAGCCGTCGAGATCATGAATGAAGCGCCTCTGCCCCTCCTGCGGCTCGATACCGCCAAAGCCGGCATGGGCATAGAAAACCGGCAAGTGGGTCAGCGCAATGCCGCTATCGGCGGCGGCGGCGAAGATGGCGCGGCTCATTTCGGCCGGATCGGCATAAGCTTCTCCGTTGCGCGCGCGGTGCAGATAATGAAATTCGCCGACGCGGGTGAAGCCGCTTTCCAGCATTTCGACATAGGCAAGCGCGGCAAGCGCGCGCAGCCCGTCGGGGTCGATCCGATCGACGAAGCGATACATGATGTCGCGCCAGGTCCAGAAACTGTCCGCTGCCGGCCCCCGCACTTCGGCAAGACCCGCCATCCCGCGCTGAAAGGCATGGCTGTGCAGATTGCCCATGCCCGGCAGGCCGATGGCATGGCGCTCGTCATCGGCCTCTGCATCCACCCCCTGCGCGAGCGACGCGATCCGTCCGTCTCGGATACCGATGCGAACCCGTTCCGCCCATCCGCCGGGCAGGAGCGCCTGGCCGAAATGGAGAGTCCGTTCAGGTCGGGCGTCTTCGATCATGGGCAACCTCCGGGGCTCGTCTCCATTATGTCTATACATTATAAGGGAAGGATGCAATTATCAGGGCGAAGGAGATTCGAGACGATGCGATGCGACAGGCTGTGGCGCGATGCGCGGCTCGCGACGATGGTCGGCCCCGATCTGGGCCTAGTCGAGGACGGCGTCATCGCGGCTGCGGATGGCCGCATCCTTTATGCCGGCCCTGCGAGCGAGGCGCCTGCACTTGATGCCGTTGACGTCGTGAATTGCGAGGGTCGCTGGATCACGCCGGGCCTGATCGACTGTCACACGCACGTCGTTCATGCCGGCAATCGTTCGCAAGAATTCGAACTGCGGCTGGAGGGCGCATCCTATGAGGAGATCGCGCGCGCCGGCGGCGGCATCCTCTCGACGATGCACGCGACCCGCGCGGCAAGCGAAACCGACCTTGTTGCGACTGCCCTGCCCCGGCTCGACGCGCTGATCGCCGAAGGCGTCACCACGGTCGAGGTGAAATCCGGCTATGGGCTCGATACTATAAGCGAACTGAAGATGCTGCGCGCCGCCCGGCAATTGGGGCGGGAGCGCCGCGTCCGCATCGCCACCAGCTTTCTGGGTGCGCATGCCCTGCCACCCGAATTTGCGGGCGAGGCCGACGCCTATCTGTCGCTGGTGATCGACGAGATGCTGCCCGCGGTCCTGCGCGAAGGACTGGCCGACGCCGTCGACGCCTTTTGCGAGACGATCGGCTTCAGCGCGGACCAGACGGCGCGGCTGTTCGACGCGGCCGGGCGCGCCGGCCTTCCGGTCAAACTCCATGCCGAGCAATTGTCGAACCAACAGGGCGCGGCGCTGGCTGCGCACCATGGTGCACTGTCAGCCGATCATCTCGAATATCTCGACGTTGCAGGCGTCGCCGCGATGGCGCGGGCGGGGACCGTTGCGACGCTGCTTCCCGGCGCCTTCTACTTCATGCGCGAAAGCCGCCTGCCCCCCATCGCAGCCTTGCGCGATGCCGGCGTGCCGATCGCGCTGGCGACGGATTGCAACCCGGGCACCTCGCCGCTCACATCGCTGCTGCTGGTCCTCAACATGGGCGCGACCTTGTTCCACCTGACCGTCGCCGAATGCCTGATCGGCGTCACCAGTAACGCGGCGCGGGCGCTGGGCCTTGCCGACGAGATCGGGACGCTGGAAGCCGGCAAGCGCTGCGACCTTGCCATCTGGGACATCGAACGTCCCGCCGACCTTGTCTATCGCATGGGGCTGAACCCGCTTCATGCCCGCATCTGGAGTGGCCAATGACCGACATCCTGCTCACCCCCGGCACGGTGGCTCTCGCCGACTGGCGCGCCATCTATCGGGGCGCAGCGTTGCGGCTCGATCCCGCGTCCGCCCCCCGCATCGCCGAAAGCGCGGCGGCGGTGGCTCGGATCCTGGCGAAAGGCGCGCCGGTCTATGGCATCAACACCGGCTTCGGAAAGCTGGCAAGCGTGCGCATCGACGATGCCGACCTGGCCACCTTGCAGCGCAATATCGTGCTGAGCCACGCCGCCGGCACCGGCGCGCCCTCCCCCATTCCGATCGTCCGGCTGATGATGGCGCTGAAACTTGCGAGCCTGGCGCAAGGCGCGTCGGGCGTCCGCCCCGAAACCATGACGCTGCTTGAAGCGATGCTCGCCAAGGGGCTGACCCCGGTCATCCCGTCGCAAGGGTCCGTCGGCGCAAGCGGCGATCTGGCGCCGCTCTCGCATATGGCAGCGGCGATGATCGGTGTGGGCGAGATATTCCTGGGCGACGCCCGTCTGCCCGCTGCCGAGGCACTGGCGGCCGTTGATCTTGCGCCGATCGAGCTGGTCGCGAAGGAAGGGCTTGCGCTGCTCAACGGCACGCAATTTTCCACCGCCAATGCACTGGCGGGGCTGTTCGAGGCCGAACGGCTCTTTGCCGCCGCGCTGGTGACGGGCGCGCTGTCGACCGAGGCGGCCAAGGGATCGGACACTCCTTTCGATCCGCGCATCCATCAGCTTCGTCGCCATCGTGGCCAGATTGAGGTTGCCGATGCCTTGCGCGGCTTGATGGCCGGATCGGCCATCCGCGCCAGCCATCTGGAGGGAGATCTGCGCGTTCAGGACCCCTATTGTCTGCGCTGCCAGCCGCAGGTAATGGGCGCCGCCCTCGACCTGTTGCGGCAGGCGGGAACGACGCTGGCGATCGAAGCGAACGGCGTCTCGGACAATCCGCTGATCTTTCCCGACAGTGACGAAGCCCTGTCCGGCGGCAATTTTCACGCCGAACCCGTCGCCTTCGCCGCCGACATGATCGCGATGGCGATCTGCGAGATCGGATCGCTGTCCGAGCGGCGCGTCGCGATGCTGGTCGACCCCGCGCTGTCGGGCCTGCCGGCCTTTCTCACGCCGCAGCCGGGGCTGAATTCGGGTTTCATGATCCCGCAGGTGACGGCCGCCGCTCTGGTCAGCGAGAATAAGCAGCGCGCTTATCCGGCCAGCGTCGATTCCATCCCGACCTCCGCCAATCAGGAGGATCATGTATCGATGGCCGCCCATGGCGCGCGCCGCCTGCTCGACATGGCGGACAATGCCAGCGCGGTGATCGGCATCGAACTGCTCGCCGCCGCGCAGGGCTGCGACTTTCATACCGGGCTTGCGTCATCCGACGCGCTGGAACGCGCCCGCGCGCTGCTGCGGGAGGCGGTGCCCACGCTCGACCATGATCGCTATTTCCACCCCGACATGGCCGCCGCGAACGCGCTGGTGCGGAGCGGCGCGCTTGCCGCGGTCGTCGACACCGCGCTGCCGGGGATCGCTGACTGATGGACTGGCTGCACATCCACAGGGGCCAGGCGCCGCTAATCGTTGCCTTCCCCCATGGCGGCACGGCGCTGGCCGGGTGCGACGACCAGTTCGTCTCCCCATGGCGCGCGCGGGTGGACACCGACTGGTGGATTGCGGAGCTTTACGCCTTCGTCCGCGACATGGGCGCGACGACGATCGCAACCGACATATCGCGCAGCGTCATCGACATGAACCGCGATCCATCAGGCGCTTCTCTCTATCCGGGGCAGACGATCACCGAATTATGCCCGACAAGGGGTTTCGACGGTGCGCCGCTCTATCGCGGCGAGGATCCCGATGCGGAGGAGGTCGCCCGGCGCCGAAGCCGCTTCTTCGATCCCTATCATGCCGCACTGGCGGCGGAGATCGAACGGCTGCAAGCCGCTCATGGCTCTATCGTCCTGTACGACGCCCACTCGATCCGCAGCCATGTGCCGCGCCTGTTCGACGGCGAACTGCCGCAATTCAACATCGGCACCAATGGCGGCACGACCTGCGCGCCGGAACTGGAAGCCGCCGTCGCCGGTATCTGCGCCGCAAGCGGCGAGAGCCATGTCGTCAACGGGCGGTTCAAGGGCGGATGGACAACGCGTCATTATGGCCGACCCGCCGTCGGCATCCATGCGATCCAGATGGAACTGGCGATGCGCGGCTACATGACCGAGCCAGCCGAAGCTGATGAAAGCAACTGGCCCAGCCCTCTTTACCCCGCGCCTGCGATCCTGCCCGTGCTGCGGCAGGTGATCGCCGCCACGCTCGATTTCGCGAAAGGACAGATATGACCCGCCTCGACAACAGCCGCATCATCAAGGCAACGACGGGCAGCGATCTTACTGCAAAAAGCTGGCTGACCGAAGCGCCGCTGCGCATGTTGATGAACAATCTGCATCCCGATGTCGCCGAACGCCCGGAGGAGTTGGTCGTCTATGGCGGCATCGGTCGCGCCGCGCGCGACTGGGAAAGCTATGACAGGATTGTCGAGACGCTGAAGCGGTTGGAAGATGACCAGACGCTGCTCGTCCAGTCGGGCAAGCCGGTGGGCGTGTTCCGCACCCATGCCGACGCCCCGCGCGTGCTGATCGCGAACAGCAACCTTGTACCCAACTGGGCGAACTGGGATCACTTCAACGAGTTGGATAAGCGCGGCCTTGCCATGTACGGGCAGATGACGGCCGGGTCGTGGATCTATATCGGCACGCAGGGCATCATTCAGGGCACCTATGAAACCTTTGTCGAGATGGGGCGCCAACATTATGGCGGCGACCTGTCGGGCAAATGGTTGCTGACGGCGGGCCTCGGCGGAATGGGCGGGGCGCAGCCGCTGGCGGCGGTGATGGCGGGCGCCTCTTGTCTGGCGATCGAATGCCAGCCGAGCCGGATCGAGATGCGCCTGCGCACCGGCTATCTCGACGTCGCGGCGCAGACCATCGAAGAAGCAATGGCGATCATCGCGAAAAGCTGTGCTGAAAAGAGGCCGGTGTCGGTCGGCCTGCTCGGCAACGCCGCCGAAATTCTGCCCCAGCTGTACGAGCGCGGCATCCGCCCCGACCTGCTGACCGACCAGACCAGCGCGCATGATCCGGTGAACGGCTATCTTCCCATCGGCTGGACCGTCGCACACTGGGTCGAGAAACGCGACCTCGACCCGCAAGCAGTAGCGAAGGCAGCCAAATCCTCCATGGCCGTCCATGTCCGCGCAATGCTCGATTTTCAGGCAGCGGGCGTGCCGACCACCGATTATGGCAATAATATCCGTCAGGTCGCCAAGGATGAAGGCGTCGACAATGCGTTCGACTTTCCGGGGTTCGTCCCTGCCTATATCCGTCCGCTCTTCTGCCGCGGCATCGGTCCCTTTCGCTGGGCGGCACTGTCGGGCGATCCTGAAGACATCTACAAGACCGACGCCAAAGTGAAGGAATTGCTGCCCGACCAAGCGGACCTCCACCGCTGGCTCGACATGGCCCGCGAGAAAATCCGGTTTCAGGGCCTGCCCGCGCGCATCTGCTGGGTGGGGCTTGGCGACCGGCATCGGCTTGGCCTCGCGTTCAACGAGATGGTGGCGTCCGGCGAATTGAAGGCGCCCGTCGTTATCGGTCGCGATCATCTGGATTCCGGTTCGGTCGCCAGCCCCAATCGCGAGACGGAGGCGATGCGCGACGGTTCCGACGCGGTATCGGACTGGCCGCTGCTCAATGCTTTGCTCAATACGGCGAGCGGCGCGACCTGGGTGTCGCTGCACCATGGTGGCGGCGTGGGCATGGGCTTTTCACAGCATAGCGGCATGGTGATCGTCGCCGATGGGACGCCGGAAGCAGCGGCGCGGCTGGAGCGGGTGCTGTGGAACGACCCGGCGACCGGCGTCATGCGCCACGCCGACGCAGGCTATCCCATCGCGCTCGATTGCGCGGCGGAGAAGGAGTTGGACCTTCCGGCCATTTTGGCATGACGCGCGCGCGGGCATGACCCTGCCGCTCTGATTTAGTTCGGAATAAAGCGTCTTCATCCATTTGCCAGTCTTCACAGCGGCCTGCCGGCGCTGTAGGCATAGCGAACAAACGTTCGCTTAACGAACAGGAGGGGTCATGATCTCGCTTGCCTTGGCTATGGCAGTTGCCGCTGCACCATCAGCGGCCAATGCCGACACGCTGTCCCATGCCATGCCCGCCATCCTTCCGCTCGAGCGGCGGGCAGAGACCGAGGACCGCTGGCTCAAGCAGCGGTTCGAGACGGTGCTGCCAGCCCTGATGCGGCGCGACAAGGTGCAGATGTGGATCCTCGTCGCCGGCGAATATAATGAGGATCCCGTTGTCGAGACGATGCTGCCGGCAACATGGCTGCACGCGCGGCGACGCACCATCCTGATCTTCTTCGATCCGGGCGAAGGCAAGCCGATCGAGAAACTGGCGCTCTCCCGCTACCCGATCGGCGATTTCGCGCCGGCCTGGGAGCCCGATGCACAGCCCGACCAATGGGCCGAGCTTGCCAAGGTCATTGCCGCGCGCAACCCGGCGACGATCGCCCTCAATCGTTCGGAGCAATTCCCGCTGGCCGATGGGCTAAGCGCGACCCATTATGAAGCGATCGTTCGTGCTATCGGGCCGGACGTCGCCAAGCGCATCGTCAGCCCCGAACGCCTGCCGCTCGGCTGGCTGGAGACGCGCATTCCGGACGAGATCGCGACCTATCCGACCATCTCGCGCATTTCCCATGCCATCATCGAAGAAGGCTTTTCCGAGCGCGTCATCACGCCGGGCGTGACCACTTCGGATGATGTGGTCTGGTGGTTCCGCAACCGCATCAACCAGCTGGGGCTCGACACATGGTTCCAGCCTAGCGTCGCGATCCAGCGCGCGGACGGCGGTGCGTTCAGCGTGCAGGAAATGGGGCATCGCGGCGACACGATCATCATGCCGGGCGACATGCTGCATGTCGATTTCGGCATCACCTATATGGGGCTCAATACCGATATCCAGCGATTGGCCTATGTCCTGAAACCGGGCGAGACGCAGCCGCCCAAGGGGTTGCGCGACGGGATGGCGGCGATGAACCGCGTGCGCGCGGCGACCATTGCGGCGCTGAAACCGGGGCGCACCGGCAATGACGTGCTGGCCGCCGCCCGCCGTCAGGTGGAAGCGGAGAAGATCGATGGCACCATCTACTCGCATCCGATCGGCTATCATGGCCATGGCGCGGGCGCGCCGCTGGGCGCGTGGGAAAATCAGGCGCCAGCGCCCTATCGCGGCGAATATCGCGTTGGCCCGAATACCGCCTGGTCGATCGAGCTGAACGCGCAGGCCAATGTTCCCGAATGGGGCGGGCAGAAGGTGCGGTTCATGCATGAGGAAAATGGCTTCCTCGCCGCCGATGGCAGCTTCCGCTTCTTCGATGGCGGGCAGGAGGCGTTCATTCTGGTGCCCAGACCCTGAACAAGGATCGGGGCTCATCCCGCACGCAGAATGAGCCCCGATCATTTCCGCACCGGATGAGATGCGTTCAGCGCGCTCCGATCAGGTGGAAGCGGGTCTGACGCCCGTCGATATAGCGCACGGTCTTGCCGTCGAAAAATGCGTCTTCCTCGGTCTTGAAGTCGACCATCTGTCCGCCCCATTCCGGCACCGCGCGGGTCGCCATCAACTCGATCGACCAGGCGATGTTCGGGCGCAGCTTATAGTCGCCGGTGGGCACATAGCTCTGCTCCTCCGACAAGCCGATCGAACTGCCTGCACCATGGCCATGATAGCCGATCGGATGCGAATAGATGGTCGGTTTGAGGCCCGCCGTAATCGCCTTTGCGCGGGCGCGGTTCAGCACCTCATTGCCGGTAGCGCCGACGCGAAACTCGCTCGTCACCGCATCCTGCACCCGGTTGCTGTCGCGCAGCCCTGCCTTCAGTCCCGCCGGCGCATCCGTCTCGCCATCGCGCAGCACATAGGCGACATGCTGGGTATCGGTGCTGAAGCCCAGATAATGGACGCCGAAATCCACCCGGAGCATATCGCCCTTCTGGATCACGCTCGCTTTCTCCCGCAGCACGCCGGGCGTCCCCTTGCGCGTGACTTCGACCGAAGGATGAAACCAGGAAGCAAGGCCAAGATCGTTGACCCGCTGGCGATACCACCAGACAAGATCCTCATTGGTGGTGACGCCCGGCTTCACCACTGCCGGTGAAAAGCCTTCGCCGATGATCGCATGCGCGATGCGCACGATCTGCGGATAGACTTTCATCTCCTCGGGCGTGCGGGTTTCCAGCCAGCCGATCGCGAGCGGGTAGCCCGGCACGATGCGCTCGCGCATCTCCGGCGTCATCGCCTTGGTCAGGTCGACATATTGGCTGTGCGTCAGGCCGTCGCCAAAGGCGGTGAGCGAGGAGATGTTGAGCGCGATCTTCCTGGGGTTACGCTCGGCGATCAGTTCGCGCACGCGGGCGAACTGGTTGGGCTGCTTCTCCATGTCCCAAACCGGCTGGTACAGCGTGCCCATGCCATGTTTGCTGACCACCAGCCGCTCAATCGGCTTGCCTTCGCCCGGATCGAAGAAGATCAGGATGGTGCGGCGCCGGGCACGCAAGTTGGTCGCGTTCAGCATCGTCGTGACGACGGGGTCTTCCAGATATTCACGCGCCAGCAGCACCCACATGTCGATGCCATGTTCGCGCATCAGCTGGGGCAGGACCGTTTCGAACCGACGCTCAAGCCAGGCGTCGCGCAGCTGCGCCTGATCGCGCAGGCTCATGATCGGCGGCAGCGCCGGCGAAAGCGACTGTTCCTCCTGCGCCGTCGCGGCGCCGGGGGAGAGCATCATCATGGCCAGGGCCGCGGCGCTACCGCTCAGGAACTTCAGATGTGACAATGGACCTCCCCTTTATCCGAACGGCTTGTCGAGCGACGAAGGCGGCTGCGTGAAGAAGCGCGGGCCTTGCTCGGTCATGTAGAAGCAGTCTTCGATGCGGATGCCGAATTTGCCCGGCAGATAGAGGCCCGGCTCGTTGGAAAAGCACATGCCGGGTGCCAGAGGCGTGGCTTCGCCATGGACCAGATTGACCGGTTCATGGACGTCCAGCCCGATGCCATGGCCGGTGCGATGCGACAGGCCCGGCAGGGCATAGCGCGGTCCGTAGCCGACCTTTTCATAATAAGCCCGCACCGCATCATCGACGCTGCCGGCGGGCGCGCCGACCTTCGCCGCGTCCATCGCGACCGCCATGCCCTGCCGCATATGGCCGAACACGCGCCGCTGCTCGGTCGTCGGCTCGCCAAAGACGAAGGTGCGCGAAATGTCGGAGACATAACCATGGACGTTGCAGGTGCAGTCCATCAGCACCACGACGCCCTCGGCCAGCTTCAACCGCTCCTTCGATCCGTGCGGCAGCGCGCTGCCCGGGCCGACCTGCGCGCTGCTGGAGGGCCGCTGCCCGCCGTGCCGCGCAAGCTCGCGCTCCATGATGGCGTTGATGTCATCGCCCGTCATGCCCGCCTGCACCTGTCCATGCGTCGCGCGATAGGCGGCGATCATGATGTCGTTGGCGCGCTGCATCAGCGCGATCTCGGCCGGGCTTTTGATCATGCGCAGCGCATTGACGGGCGCGGCCCCGGACAGGATTTTGAGGTCGGGCAGCAGCCGGCGGACGCCATCGACGATGAAGAAGCGCACGGTTTCCTCGACCGCCAGCGCGCCGGCGGCGGCATTGCGGGATTCCAGCCAGTCGGCGATCAGCGCAAAGGGGCTTTCATCCTCCTGCCAGACGCGCACTTCGCCTGGCACGTCGAGCATCTCGCGGATCGACGGTTCCTCGAAAAAGGGCGTGACGATCAGCACCGGCCCCTCCGCCGGGATCACCGCCGCCGTGGTGCGCTCGCTGCGCCACCAGTCGATGCCGGTGAAATAGACGAGGCTCGACCCCGCTTCGATCAGCAACGCCGACAGGTTGCGGCGGCGCAATTCCGCCTGCATCCGCGCCAGCCGCCCCTCGCGCTCCGCCCGGCTGATCGGCGCAACGGCGGTCGGCGCTGTCGGCCCGGCGAGCGCCGCAGCCGGCAGACCCGCAAGCGCGCCGCCAGCCATCGCGCCGCGCAGCAGGTCCCGGCGTCCTATCCCGCCGATCATTTGCGGCTCCCCAGATCGCGCAGCAGAAAGTCCCAATAGTCCAGCTGCTTCAGATAGGCGTCGATCGGCACCCGCTCATCCGTGCCGTGCGCACGGCTGTCTTCAGGGCGAAGCGCCAGCGCACCGGCACCATAGGTCGGAATGCCCGCGCTGCGGAATTCCCGTCCGTCGGTGCCGCCCGACGACATGCTGGGCTTGAGCTCGACACCGGGATAGGTGGCGTCCATCGCTTTCTGCAAACGCGCGAACAGCGCCGGATTGACCGGCGAAACTGGGCTTTCAATCCCCTCGCCCACAAGCGACACGGTCAGCTTGTCATTGCCGATGGTCTCGGCAATCGTCGTCCGCACCGTTTCGACCGAGGTTCCGGGGAAGATGCGGCAGTTCACGGTCGCGGTGGCGTTTTGCGGCAAAGCGTTGGGCGCATTGCCGGCCTGCAACATGGTCGCGACGCAGGTCGTCCAGAGGATGTTCGCATCGTGCGGATATTTCTCCGCAATGGCGCGGGCCGCCGCATCCTGCGGATTGGCGGCAAGCCGGGTCAGCGCATCGCCAAGCTCGCCCTTCTTCTCGGCAGCAAGGTCGGCCACCATGATGCGGGTGATTTCGTTGAACTGGACCGGGAAGCGCAGCGTTTGCAGCCTGACCAGCGCATGGGCGAGATCATAAATGGCATTGTCCGCGCGCGGTGCCGAACTATGCCCGCCGGAATTGCGGGCGGCGATGCTGAAATTGGCGTAGGTCTTCTCGGCCGCCTGAATATTGAAGCGATATTTGCCGTCCGCCCCCAACGACCCAGATCCCGCATCGGAGTTGAGTGCGAATTCGGCGCGCGACACCAGCGGATGCTTGGTGAGGGCACGGGTCGTCATCATCCCGCTTTCCTCATCGCCCGAAAAAGCGAGCAGCAGATCGCGCTCCGGCACGAAGCCGGCTTTCTTCAGGCGGATGAAGCTGGCGACCAGCGCGGTGACGCCGGCCTTGTTGTCGACCGATCCACGGCCATAGATATAGCCGTCCTTCTCGGTCGGAACATAGGGGTCGGTCGCCCAATTTTCCTTCAGCGCATCGACCACGTCCATATGGCCCAGAAAGGCGATGGGCTTGGCCTTCGGATCGCGCCCGGCATAGCGCACGACCAGGCCGGCGGTCTTTTCGCCGTCGATCTCGAGCGGCACCGTCTCGATATCCTCAGCGCGAAAGCCGGCCGCGCGCAGCCGCGCCGCATAGCTTTCGATCAGCGTCGGCACCTGCCCCCGGCCCTTGGCAGTCGGGATCGCGATCGCCTCGTCCAGCATCTGCCGCGCCATCGCACGATCAGCATCGGTGACGGGCGCGGCCAAAGCCGGTCCCGCCAAGGAAAGAATGAGCGCCATCGCGGCACCCGAACAGCAACGCAGCTTCATTAGAAAACCTCCCCACCAGCAAAGATACAGGAGGCGTAGCAGCGCACGCCTCCTGCTCAAACATCACATCATCAGAAACCGACCGAAGCACTCAGGAAGAAATAGCGGCCGGTGGGGTCGTAAAATTGCGGATAGGTGTTGCCGTTGCCGCCATCCTCGATCGCCGCGGTGGTGGTGAGGGGCGGGTTGTTGTCGAACAGATTGTTGACGCCCGCGCGGAAGGTCAGATCCTTGCGCACCTCGAACGCGGCGGCGAGGTCGAAATAGCTGCGCGCGCCAAGCTTCCGGTTCACTTCGGAAAAGCTACCGGTCAGCGCCGGCTGGCTGCTGGTCTGCGCAATCTTCACCGAGGAAACATAACGCCAGGTGCCGGTCAGGCTGAACCGGTCATCCGGTGCCCAAGTGGTCATGAACTTGTGCCGCCATTCGGGACGAGGCCGCCCGCACAGCCCGGCATAGAGACCCTTGCACTCGTAAATGTCGGCCTCGGGCGAATCGGGCAGCGGCACCGTCTTGTAAGAGTCGAGATAGGTGCCGACCAGATTGAAGCTCAGCCGCCCGGCATTGATGCCGATTTCGTTGAGGTTCAGCCGGTAATCGACGGCAATGTCGACGCCCTTGGTCTGCAACGATCCGGTGTTGACGTTGAAACGGCGGAAGAAGCCATTTTCCCCCTGCCACAGCGATCCGCTGTCGGGGCTGCGCTGGACCAGGCTACAGAAATAGGGATCGCCATTGGCCAGGCAGTTGGAAATCGACAGGTTCGGATTGACGCTGCCGACCAGATTGTCGACCTTGATGTCGAAATAATCGACCGAGATCGTCAGTCCCCGGACGACGCGCGGTTCGAAGACGACGCCCAGCGAAAGCGTCTTGGCGGTTTCGGGATCGAGATCCGGGTTGCCGCCGATCAACGAGTTGAACTGGCCCACCGGGTTATCGACGATATTGCCGTATTGCGCGGCGGTCACGCCGGTATTGGCGCATTGCGCGAAGGTGGCGACCGGCGTCGGGCCCGAGCAGGGATCGAAAGATCCGTCGGCATTCTGGGTCAGTTCGACTTCGAACAATTGCTGGCTGGAGAATAGTTCGATCACATTGGGCGCGCGCACGGCCTGCTGATAGGAGCCGCGGAAACGGACATCGCGCACCGGGGACCAGTTCAGGCCGAGCTTGTAGGTGTCGGTCTTGAAGCCGCTGTCATAGTCCGAATAGCGATAGGCGCCTTCGAACGACAGGCTCTCCATGAAAGGCGCCTGCTCCACCAGCGGGACGATCAACTCGCCAAAAAACTCCTTCGCGACGATGGAGCCGCTGATCGGCAATTCCGGGCTGGCCGCTGCCTGATAGATTTCGTCGGGCTGGTAATCGACCGAATTTTTGCGGAATTCATAACCGAACGCGACAGCGACGCCATTGTTTGCGAGAGGCGAGGTGATGCCCCATTCTCCCAGATTGCCGTCCACGGCAGCGACGATATTGATCAAATTGGTGTCGCCGGTGATCGTCTTCACTTCGGCGACATAGTCGACCGCTTCCTGATCGGCCTGCGCGCCGAAATAGTCGAGCGGGGTGCAGCGCGGGTCATTATTGTTGGGATTGGCGTCCGCATTGATGGCGCAGACAATCTCCCCTGCGGAATTGCGCACCGCGTTGAAAGCGTTGGCGGTCCGCTGACGGTTGGCGTCGCCGCTGAAGCGGCTGCGATAATTGACCTTCGAATAGATGCCGTAGACGTCATATTTGAACGGCCCGGCAATATCGCCACGCGCGCCCAGGACGATGCGAAAGCTCTGATGCTGGATGTCATCCTGACGGTTGCCGCCTTCAACGTTGCGACGCGCGACCAGCACGCCCTGTGCAACCGCCTGCGGCCCGACATAATTTCCGGCGGCATCATAATTGCTGCCGGTCGAGAGGCCGCGACTGGTACAGAGGAAATTCGCCTGCTGCGCGCTCAGGAAAGGATTGTCGCAGTTGATCCCGCTGATGCTGCCGGCCCCGACGGTGATGCCGGCACTGTTGGTGCCCGGCGCGATCTGTGCGACCGATCGGTCCTCCATGAAGGCGATCTCGACATAGGGGGTGAAATTCTTGTTCACCTCATAATGGGCGGTGGCGCCCAGCGTATAGCGTTCGTCGGGCCGCTGATAATAATTATAGGGGGCATAATTATAGAGTTGCACGCCCGGGACGAATTGGCCGTCACGGGTCGCGCGGAAGGATAAGGGCAAGCCGGCAATACCGCCGGCGTTGGTGAAGTTGGCGGGATCGTTAGTCGCCGAACCGGCGCACGAAAATTCGCTGCCACCCGTTCCGGTCGCGCCGAGTGCGCAGGCGCTATAATCATAATCCTTCTGCAGGATCGGGTTCACCTTGCGATAGGTGGCATAGGCGGTGACATTACCGCGATTTTCACCGATATTGCCGCCCACCACGGCCGACAATTCGGTGGTGAAGCCGTTCCACACGCTTTTTTCCGGCTTCTGATAGGCGCCGGGCACCTCCGCATTCTTGCGGTCGAGCAGATCGCGCAGATCGTCATCATCATTATTATGCTGGAATCCGGCGATGCTGCCGGACATGCGGAACCCGCTGAAATCGTCGAGCAGCTTGAAATTGACGACGCCCGCGATCGCATCCGACCCATAGACGGCGGATGCGCCGCCGGTCAGCACCTCGACCGACTTGATGAGCGGGGTCGGCACCTGGTTGAGATCGGAGGGGATATTTTTGGGCGAACCATAGGGCAGGCGGCGGCCGTTGATCAGCACGAGCGTGCGCGACGGGCTTAGCCCGCGCAGATCGACCTGCGCCGTGCCGGTCGCCTCATTGCTGTTGGCCGCGCCCTGGGCCGCGAATACTTGCGGCAGCTGGTTGACCAGATCCTCCGTCCGCACCGTGCCGCGAACGGCGAATTCTTCGGACGACACGGTCGTCACGGGGCTGACGCTCTCCAGATTGGGGGAGCGGATGCGCGACCCGGTAATGATGATTTCGGCATCGGCAGGCGCGTCCTGTGCCATCGCCATCGGGGTTGCGCCGCTCAGCAGACCCGCCGAACAAAGTAGAAAATGCCGCAAATGTGACCTTGTAGCCATGATTGATCTCCCTGATTTTATTATGGGGCTCACTGCGCTGGCGACCCTGCGCCGGCGCAGCGGCAGTCGGTTATTTGTAGCGCCAGCTGGTGAGATCGGCGCCTTCCGGGGCGGCCGCCTCGATCCGCTGGAGAATTTTGGGGACGAACATCCAGTTGTAGCGCAGACGGCCGATAGAATTGGGCTGGGTCGGATCGCCGTTCCAGCAATGCTCGTCGCGGTCGCCGTAGAGCACCTCTCCCCCATAAGCGGGCTGTGCCTTCTTCAGGAAATCCTCCATCAGATAGACGGCATTGTTCAGGTAGAAATTGTCCATGTCGCCGACATAGATGTGGATCTTGCCCTGGAGCTTGGGCGCAAGCGTCTGCCAGTCCCGCTCCAATATATGGCGCAGGTCATAATTGTCGCGCCAATAAGCCGCGACGGCAGGATCGATCACCCCGGTCGCCTTGTCCCAGATGCGCTTGGGATAACCGTCTGCGCCGCGCGGCGAATAGACCGCTTCCCACACATCCCACTGCCCGCCCGACCGGGTCTTGTCGCCCAGCACCAGTTCGAGCCGGTTTTCATCCTCGATCGTGTGCGACAGATGGCCGAGATAGTCCCGCTTGCCCGGCTTGGCGACGCGGCCGAAAGGCCCGGTCCAATAATAGGCGTTCTTGTCCTTGTAGATGTCGGTGACCATCGTCTGGCGAAAGTCGATGGGGTCGGGGCAGGCGGCGAAGGCGCCATTATATTCCTCGGGGTAGAAGACCTGCGCCGCCAGCGCCTCCCAGCCCCCGGTCGATCCGCCATAGAGGAAGCGGGACCAGCCTTCGCCGATACCGCGAAACTTCTTTTCCAGCGCCGGGATGAAATCATAGGTGATGGCGTCGCCATAGGGGCCGATATTGGCCGAATTCACTGCATAGCTGTCGTCATAATAGGGATTGGAATGGTCGATCTCGACGATCAGCATGCGCGGAAAATCAGGGGACACCCATTTCTTGTAGAAGTCATAGGCTTCCTGCTGCTCCGTGCGGGCATAGCAGCTCTCATTGATGAAGCGCTTGTTCGGCTCGCACTTGATATCCTTGTCGGGCGGGGTGGTACGGAACCCACCAAAGTCTTCCGGAAAATGGCCGTGGAAGATCGCCAGAGGATATTTCGCCTCGGGATGTTTATCGAAATCCTTGGGCACCAGCACATGGCCACGAATGAAGACGTCCCGCCCCCAGAATTTCGACAGCCGATCGGACTTGAACTTGAAGTGGCGGACGAACTCCGTGTCCTTTGGCTCCTCGGCCGGCGGGATCACGTCCGTCAGCGCCAGCTTGATCTCGCCCGGACGTGCGGGATCCAAGTCGACCTTGACGGGCTTGCTGAAAAGATTGCCCGGCTCCTTGCGCCAATTCTGTCCACCGCCCCGGGCCGCCGGCAATTTGACGACTGTTCCATTGTCGAGGGTGAAGGGCTCATATTTATGCAGCACCGCTTGGACGGTGTAGGTGCCGGCCGGCACATCGGCCAAGCTGCGACCGGGATAGCCCAGCACGGTCTTGCCGATCACCCGCGCCTGACCGTTTCGAAAACCCTCGACCGGAATGGCGAAGACCTGCGCGCTGTCATGGCTGGCATCCACCTGATAGCGTGGCTCGGTCTTTTCATCCGCGGCGATGATCAGGATCAGCCGCCCCTCATAGGCCGGATCAGGCGCCGCCGGCGCAGACAGTTCGATCCGAAATTCCTCCGCATGCAGCGCATGCGTCCCCGTTGTCAGCGCTGCCAATGCAGCGCCAACCGCGAATGATTTTCGCATGTTAAGCTCCCAACTTTGTGGTGCTAGCCCCACTGCACCTGTCGATGAGCTTGACGGAAGGAATATGATTGTCAATGGATTTTTGATCGCATAGCGTACGCATGTTCCCATAGCGAACGCTCGTCTTTTTCGATTATGCACGGGAATGCTGGAGCTTTTGCTAGGATGTCGATGTTTGAGTTCCGGGCGAGCGTTGCTAACAGCGCAACCTGATGAGAGAGGAAGCGCAAATGTCTGGCCGTTCACTTAGCTCCAAACATGGAGAGGATGCCGCTTCGCCCACGCCGGACGCGGAGGATAGCGACCGCGACTATGTGGCCTCACTTGCGCGCGGGCTGGAAGTTATCTGCGCCTTCACCCGTGATAAACCCAGTATGACGCTCAGCGACGTTGCCAAGGTGACGGGCATGTCACGCGCAACCACTCGGCGCCTGCTTCTGACACTGGTACGGGAAGGCTATGCGGAAAAACGGGACCGGGATTTTTCGCTGCGGCCAAAGATCCTTCAGCTCGGCTATTCCGCGCTATCCTCGGTCGGTATATTGGACATCGTGCAACCAGTGATGAACGCATTGTCGCAGGAGACGCAGGAGTCCATCTATACGGCCGTGCTGACCGGTGACGATGTGACCTATCTCGCGCGGTCGACCCCGGATCGGGTCATCTCCGTCAGTATCAACATCGGCAACCGCCTGCCCGCTTATGCCGTCTCGACCGGACGCGTCTTGCTGGCGGGGGAGAGTGACGAAGCGCTGGAGCGCTATTATGACCGGGTGATGCTGAAGACGCATACCCCCAATACGGTGCGGTCGGTGGAGCAGCTGCGCGCAAGCATCGCAGAGACCCGCGCTCTGGGCTATTCCCTTGTTGATGAGGAGCTGGAGTTAGGGGTTCGATCATTGTCGGTGCCGATCTTAGACGTCGGCGGCCAAGTGATCGCAGCGCTCAATGCCTGCTGCCCGTCGATGCGTTTCTCCGTCGAGGATATGCGTGAGCGGCTGGTTCCGGTGCTGCTGGCGGCGGCGAATAGCATCAATGAGAGTTTTCGGCAGGCTTGAAGCCGCGAATATTACCGGCCTGATCCGTCGCCCGGTCTCCAAACGCAAACGGCCCCGTATCCTATTGGACCGGGGCTGTTATGCGTTTGTGGGTCATGCCGTTGGTTGCGGGAGTAGGACAACGCGCCCTTCATTGGTATATCGCTTCCAAATGGCTTCGACCTTCTCCGGGGGCCCAACTGACGATGCGAGCGATCTGCTCGCTGGAGAGTTCTGCAAGAGCCAACTGAGGTGGTGCCGCCTTCTTGGACAGTTTGGCGGCTGAGTTAAGCTCATCCCGGTTGTCGTTCATGCCGCCATTTGGGCGCTCAAATTCTTGGGGGCATGCCCCCCGGATTTGAAGCGCGGACTTGCCTAGATGCCTCGCCTGGGGTTTTCCCTGCAAGGCGTGAGCGAAGCCGATGGTTGTCATAATAGGCAAACCATCGGCCAAGGCCGGCACTCAATCCGGATCCGGTCTCGAAGGCGTGTAGATAGACGCATTCGTACTTCACAGACCGCCAGAGCCGTTCGATAACGACATTGTCCATTCAGCGTTCCCGGCCGTCCATGCTGATCTTGATCTCGGCTACGCGCAGCACACCGGTGAAGGCATTGCTGGTGGATCGACTGCCCGGATCGGTTTTGAAGATATCGGGCTTACCGAAATGGGCCAGCGCCTTCTCCAGGGCCTCTACGGAAAAGCAGGCATCCATCTTCGCCATCAGCCGCCGGACCCGGCGGCGGCCGATCGCATGGCCCAGACGTCACAAATGCCGCGACATGTGCCGGCTACCGTACCACGGGCATTCCATGAACACCTCGTCGATCGCCGTCATCAGCGCCAGCGTCTCGTCGGTTTCCGGCACCGGCGTGTAGTAATAGGACGACCGGCTGATCGACAGCAGGCGGCACTGCATCGCGATCGACAGGAGCCGGTGTGCCGGTTGGACCTTCGATCGCCTCGAGGCCACGCTCATTGACCGGAGGCTTTCGCCAAAAAATCGCGTTCCACAAGCAATTGCCCGATCTTGGCATGCAACTTCTCGATTTCCGCTTCACTGGGAACAGGTGGCTTCGGCTGCACGGGTGTGCCTGTACGACCGCGCCGGCCTTGGCGGGAGCGATCCCGCGCCGGCAGGGCCGCGCGCCAGCCTCGACTCCGCGGCCGACTTGCACGCCGTGATGCCTGCAGCGGAGGTAACGGGTCCTTATCTTCTGATCGGCCACTCTTTGAGCGGTCTCCATGCGCAGGTGTTCGCCGCTAAATATCCAGCGGACACCGCCGGGCTCGTGCTCGTGTCGATGACTCACCCCCGATCAATACTCGAGATGGCTGGCGCTGCTGCCGGCGGCGACACCGGGTGAGGAAAAAGCAACTACCGACGCGCGATCCTTCCTTACCGGCGGGCAGGCGGATTTCAGCAAGAACGAAGAACAGCTGGACATGCGAGCCAGCGCAAAGGCAGCGCATCAGCTCACCTCGCTCGGCAGCAAGCCGGTTATCATCGCCACTCACAGCCCATCTTTTCGGATGGTGCCCGGCTTGCCGGAACCGCTTGCCATCAAACTGGAAGACGCAACGCAGCGCATGCAGCGTGAATATCTGTCGCTATCGGTCAATGCGCACCAGAACATCGCTGAACGTGCCGGACATGGCCTGCCTCACGAAGCGCCGCAATTCGTCGCCGACAACATATTGCAGGCTGTTGCAGCAGTCCGGAAACTGTCGGCTCCGCAATGAACCCTGCGGCCCCCGCTGCGGAGAGATTTCTTTCACATGGCTAGCGGGATCGACCAGCGGCGTAGGGAGCGAAGACATTTTTACCCTCTTGCGGTGCAGCAAGAGCCGATCCGCGAACCGGCTCGAGCCGCTTCGCGATCTAAAGGCTCCAGTCCGCCTGGAGCCAGAGCTTTTCCGTGTCCGTTGCCAACGCTTTCGCGGCATAATGGGCGTAGCGGACCGACAGCACCGTCTTGTCGAGCTTCGCCGACGCCAGCAGATCCCATTCGTCGCCATAGCGCAGGTCCAACCGGTCGCTCCTGAAGCGATGCCAGGTAGCGGACAAGGCAACATCAGCGAACGGCCCCAGCTGCTTCCAGCCATAGCCTCCGCCTAGATAGTGATCGCGCACGCCATTGACCGGCGTGGTCAGGAATTTGTCGGCCCAGCCTTGGAACTTGAAATTGGTACCGAGCGGCGTCTGAAAGCTGGTGAACGCAGCCCCCTCGTCTGTGCCCAGGACCTCATAGCCGGCGTTGAGTTTCCAGCCCTTCATATCCAGCGTTGCATCGGCCAGCCAATAGTCGGCGCGATAGGCGCTGGGGTGGCGTTGATAGTCGGACTGGCGGGCGTGGCTCAACTGGTAGGAGAGTTTTGCTGCCTTCGAGAGCGTTTGCGTGCCGGAAAGCCGCAGCCCGTAGGTCTGGCTCGACAGGCGAAAGCCCTGCACCGCCGCCTCGTCCTGATCGACCAGATAGGCAAAGCCCGTCAGCGTGCCGATTGGCGTGACATAGGACAGGTTGGCGAAGATGTTGTCGCCACTGATGGCCTGCTGCCGCGCGCCCGTGCCGTCGATGCCCCATATGGTACGCGCACTCCAGGCAAAGGCGATGTCGAGCTTCAGCCCCTGAGCGGGTGTGAGTTCGGCCCGGACTGCGTCGAAGGTCTGGCCGTTGTCGCGAAAGGCGACATTGCCGACGAAACGCTCGTCATCCAGCGCAATTTTCTGACGGCCGGCGGTGAGCGCTACCGCCTTAGTCTGGTAGCGGAGCTGGGCGATGTAAAGCGCGATATTCTGCGGATCGGCAATGATCGGGCGGGGCGTCGCGCCGTTCACGCCGTCATGATAATTGTCGATGAGGGCGAGGCTGCCCTGCCCCACGACTGTCGTCGAAAGAACGCCGCTGGTGATGGTGACGCCGGCACGAAGACGGGCGGTGAGTGCATGGCTGGTGTCGATTGGTAATCCGTCCTGCCGAGCCTGTTCGTAGCGCAGGCGCGCTTCGGCGACGGGCTTGATCTCGAACGGCTGGGCGCAAGCCGGCCCGGCAACGGCCAGTGCGGCCGTCAAAGCGAAAAGATATTTCATGGAACATGTTTCCCCTTAAGACGGGTGATCGGACCAGTGCTCACCGCTTTTGCAGGAGCGAGGCAGAGATCAAATATGTGCGCCGCTGGGCCAAGAAGCGCGCCACTTGCCCTTGACCAGAATGAGGCCGAGATAGAGGAAGGCGGGGATTAAGCTCGGCGTCTGGCCGGCCTTCCAGAAATTGGTTGCGGCGATGGGCGCATCGTCTTGCGTGTCGAGATCGAAATAAGCGGTTGCCATGATATGCCCCTCAACAAACGGAAATGGACATGGAAAAGCCGCAGGCCGGACGTGCGCCATGAGGCGTGTGCGGTCAGCGGCTTTGCTGCGATGTAGGAAAAATGCGCGGCCCACCCTTGGGACGATGCATTCGGATAAGCGCGCTTCGTCGCGCGACCCTGATCTTATCCCGTCATTCGCTTCATGTTGCAAGGCACAAATTGGGCCCCGGTTCAACGAAAGGAGGCAAAACCGTCAAGATAGTCATCGATCCATTCGGGATCGAAGCTGCGGCTGTCCAAGAACCGGTCCGGAGCACAGCAGACCCTGCCACAATGTGACGATACATCGCTTCGATCTAAATAGTTAACGTGCTGGATTAAGTCTCCTGGCCGCAATAACGCCGCTCATCCTGCAGAATATCGATTCTTTCCAAAGGCAGAGTGGCACGTGTTTTCTAATGGCCTTTCTATCTCCAATGCCATCTACGCTTCCGTTGCCATCGGGTTGTCGGTAATATTAACCTGCATCTGGATCAAGGATGCCCGGAGCAAGACAAGGCAGATGCGCCGCAGGCTTATCGCGATGCTCGAACGGGAGCCTGGTGAATTAGCGAGCGGGATACTGCCCTTCTCGCTGGTTCGAGCCTTCGCAGTTGATAGCGGCGCTCAGTTCTATGATGACGATCCCGGCATGATCCTGATACCGATGCAGATCGACGGTGCGATGCATGATGTTGTGGTTCAAGAGAATCTGAAGAATGGAGAAGCAGTCGTTCGCGTGATCGGCCCCTCGAAGGCCGATCTGTTCTAATCATTTTCTCCTGAACCTCGCCGCGGCACCGTCAATCGAGGCTGTCCGTTGGGGTAAGTCGCTGAAATAGCAGATTGTCTCACGACCTCGCATTCTTCCCCGGACCGCGCTCATCATGCACGGACCTTCGACAAAGGCTCGCTCAGGCGGGGCGGAAAAAACATCCTCGGCCCACCCTTTCATTCCACCATGCCGGCAGTGCGCCAGGCCACCCTTGACCGTCTGCCTCGCTCACCGCCGGACTATTGTTCTTACTGTGGATGTAGCCTTGCCAAAGGTCTCGATAACATTTCGACAAAATAGTGCTAAAAATCGGCGGACAGTCGCAAGCCACCATAGCGCTTGAAGTCACGGCCTGGCAGGAAGTCAATTGCTGGCTGATTGCCAAAATTGCTATACTGATTACCGATGTTGACCGGATAGTTCTTGTCGAACAGATTATTGACGAACGCCCGGATCGTAACACCCCCCGCACGCGCGCCAGCGGTTATGTTCAACACGCCATAGGCGCCGATGATGGTGGACGGGTCCGTAGAAGGAGTCTTGCTCTGCCAAGTGTAGTTGCCGCCGATCAACCCTTCAAATCCTGCCACCGGGAAAGCATAGTCCCAGCTCAGATTAGCCTTCCATTTCGGCACGGACAGGGCAGAGCCGGACAAATCCTGCCTGCCAGGAACGCCTGTGCAGCCCTGCGCAACGGTCTGACCGGGATAACAAGCCGCCGTCGGAAAATCGACGAACTTGGCGTCGGTGTAGGCTAGGCCGCCCGCCAATGTCATGCCTTCCAGAGGCCGCGCTGACAGATCGACTTCTACGCCCTTGGTGCGCGACTTGCCGACATTGGTCAGGCGAAATGTCGGGATGCCCTGTATTTCCTCGATGCTCTGCGTTTGCAGGTCGCGATAATCCACGTGGAAAGCCGTGAGATTGAAAGTCACCCTGCGGTCAAGGAACTGGGCACGAACACCGGCTTCAAACGCATCCGACTTTTCAGGCGCCAGTGGGCCGAGGCTGGCACGCACGGCATTGAAACCCGTGGTCAGATCATAGGCCTGGCCCTTGTGACCCCGCGCGTAAGACCCAAATACCATGATGTCGCTGTCGAATTCATGCTTTAGCCCGGCACGGTAGGTCAGGACGTTATCCGTCGCGCCGCCCTGAAATCGCGCTACAGGATTGGTCCGCAGGTCGTTGTAGATATATCCGATCTTTTCACGCTGCCCCCGCAGCCCCACTGTCAGCGTCGTGCCTTTGGCAAATTCCCAATCGCCCTGGCCAAACGCAGCCCATTGGCGCGATTCGCTCGTGGCATTCCAGTCGGCGAGCGAAAAGGCCGGACCGCGCTTGTAGCTGCGCGTGAGGTCCGTATCGGCATAGAATAGGCCGAGCGTATACATGAAGGGCTGATTGCCCGGCGACACCAGACGTATTTCCTGGGTGAAGGCCTTACCACCGAAGGTGCCATCCGCGAAGTTCGAGATGATGGGCGAAATCGTCCGATCGGAATCGATGTGATCCGTCGATTCATAATCGTCATGCGCCGTAATCGACATCAGCGTGAGGTCGTTAGGGAGGGTCCAGCTCACGCGCAGAGACTTGGCAAAGTCCGTTGAATTGAAGAACGGCTGTTCGTTAAGTGCTACTTGAAGATTGTTCGGCCCCGGCGTGATGCCGGGCATGATGACGGCCGGGGTCTGGGTGGCATTGCCGCGCAGCCGAGCATTGGGCGACAAGGTCCGATAGACATAGGTCGGGTCGGAATCTACCTTCAGATAGTTCAGATTGACGTCGACCGAGAGGTCCGTGGTTGGCTTCCAAACCAGTTTGCCGCGAACAACGATGTTTTCCGATCCGTTGACAGTATCGCCTGTAAAGATGTTTCTCACATTGCCGTCGAAATAGCGGTAGGAACCCCCGAAGCTCACCCCCAGCGTATCCGTCACTGGGCCGGACGCGGACATTTCGAAGCGCTGTTCATCATCGGTCGTCGCGGTCAGCGCGAAGCGCGCAGCGAAGCGGTCGCCCGGAGATTTCGTCACGATGTTGATGAGGCCTGCCGACGCGTTCTTGCCATATAGCGTACTTTGCGGGCCACGCAGAACCTCAATGCGCTCGACATCCGATAGATCGGCAAAGGCGCGCGCCTGAAAAGCGACCGGCACGTCATCGATCTGGATGGCGACGGCAGATTCGACGCCAGGACTGAAAGCGAAGGTGCCGATGCCACGGATCTGAATCGACGCATTCTGGGCGGAATCGCTTGGACGTATGGTGAGCGAGGGGGCGACCTTCGTCAGTTCGCTGAAGTCGCGGACACTGGCATTTTCCAACTGCTGCGCGCCCACCACGGTTACCGCCAGCGGAACATCCTGCACATTTTCAGCGCGCTTTTGGGCCGTCACGACGATGTCGCCGCTGCTGGCATCCTGTGCACCGGCGGGTGCAGATGCGATTCCGCACAATGCGCCGCCGAGAAGCAAAGCTGTTTTGACGCGATATGCAGACATAAAAGTCCTCTCCCTGACCATCAGCTCACTGACCAATTTTTCAGTATGTGCTTAATTGGTAAGGCAGATATACCGAGCTTTTCGGTGCCTGCATACAGGAAATGTGATCCACAATGTGGGAGATGGAATTTCTCGCCTTCTCCACGAAGGTGGGCTATCTGAAGGCTTTGCTCACGCGCGAAGCGGCAAACGGGATATCCTTTGCCCAGGTTTCGTCGACAGAGTGGATCCCGATTGGTCGGGTTTCTGAGTCAGAGTTTCTCTTCGGCGAGTGACGCTCTATCGCTCATTGATAGTATCTGCTCTCCAGCAGATCCGGGCGGGATCTGTTCGGCAGGAGGGCCTCAATCGCAGAGATTGCGGTCATCACCCTTTGTGGGTGAGCTTATCTCAGTCGATACATACCTGGTGCGGTATCATCGTCATGCTGCCATCACTCGTTATAGGGCGCATTTCAGTTCGGGTCTTGGTGCAAGGGCGACCATATTTGTTCGTCGGCGGCGCTTCGCGTTTCTTGCGTAACGCAGCGCGGGCCTCAGGGCATACCTCTGCTCTGATCCATTGTTCTGCAACGGCCCTGCCTTTCGTGCACTCGAAAGCGGTAGCGCGAACCATATTGCTTCTGATCCGCTGCCGACAGAGTGGCAAAAGATGAGCAGCGAGGTTGTGAAGGCGCGGGAGCCGAGGCGGCCAGAAACAACGTTGCAAAAGTCGCGATCATCATTCCCTCATCATTCCGACAGCTTTCGCAGGGCAAACGCACCACGATGAGATTGGCTGCCAACCACCTTCGCCACCCGGCGGTGGCGACAAGGTGAAGCTGCCGGCCCGCTTCAGTAAAATAGATTCGATGGGGCGCGACGCTGGCGGGCGCGATCGACCCGACGCTTGCGAAGCGGGACTGAGGGCGCGTTTGGAGCACGCCGCGTTAGATCGGGATCACCTTTCCGTTCGGTTGACGAAGGTCTCCCCATAGAGACGCCTGTCAACAAACGTCTGATTGCGGACCTCCCGACGGTAGGGCTGGCATGCACGACAATGCTCAGTCGCTGCCTCATGTTCAGAAGCGTCGCTGCCCACGGGCGCCGACAAGGTCGCAGGTGCCGCGAAATGCGTAGTCGCCGGTGCCAACCACCGTGATGCGGCCGCTCCGACGATCAACAGTCAGCCGAGGCTTGTTGAGGCCGTTAAGCCGGTAGCTGGCGGTGATCGTTTCGGGGCCGATCTCGACATTGTCTAGTTTCCACCAGTCGCCATCCCCGCGCGAATGAATTGGCGGGATAAGCTTCTTCAGCAATCTGATCTCGCCAACATTGCCGTTCAGTTGGAGCATCAGTGACGCATCGAAATGCTCTTGGGTCAATTCGGTCCGGCTGCCATAATCATAGCGGCGGGTGTTGCGATTCCATGTCCAGCCAGAGCTCGACGCCGCTTGAGGACGCTGCCCATCCCCGAAGCAGACCAGGCCCAACTCTGCTGGCCCGCGATTCAATGAATCTGGCTCACGATCCGCATAGCTCGGGGATCCGACCTGTGGCGCAGGGGAGCGGTAGCCGATGTCGGGACGATACTCGTCACGATGTCCGCGATCCTGCATTGCAGCCTTGGCTCGTTGACCGCAGTCAGGCACCGGCGTCAATGTTATCGCGTCGTAGCGCCCGTTCATGGTCACCACGCTGAGGCACTGTTGACGAGCGGCATTCCACCAGTTGCTCCACTTGCGGTCGTCACCTTCCTGAGTGCGCACTAAGGTGTAGCCGCGCCGCTGAAGCTCGCTTTCCCTGCCCGCACCGCGTGCGCCTACGAGATCGGCAACGTCGTCAGGGGTCTGCGCTGTTGCTGGTACGGAGAAGCCCAGAAGGAGAAAAGGTGCGAGGTGGTAAATCCGCATAAGCCGACTCCCAGCTATCGTCCCGCGAGCTTATCTCGTGAAGAAGAAGCCCACTAGCACAAAAACAGCGTAGCCCTGACCTAATGCGAGCAGGGCGTGTCCTGCAGCACGTACAGGGCCGATCAAAAGTTGCATCATGAACCAGCGTGTCTCGACGCCGACGAAGTAGAGGTGGGACAGCACGACAAGCGAGATGCCGGTGAGATCAGCGGCCCGAGTGGTTAAGCTCGTTAACGTCGTCCCGAGGCTGAACGTCAATGCGAATGTAGCTGCAGGATAACATTGCCCGTAGAAGGGCAGTCGCAAGCTGCCCCGTTTGATGGAGACACCATGCCTGCGCAGCAGCCGCACCGACATCAAAAGCGGAAAAATGGCGAACAACACCAGACGAAGCAGCAGCGCGCTGGTTTGATCATCAACAAGAGCGGCCAGCCCGTGCTGGTTGTCGATGATCTTGTCGGTTTGCCCGAGCGCCGTCGCCGCACCATGTGCCAAGAGGAGCGAGAGCGCCAGGAACAACGGCGGGCTGACCGCAGCAGCATATTGCTCTTCCTCGGGAAGAGCGAGCTGCTCATCTGCATAGGCCATCATGCTCAGTGGTTGGACCAGCGTGCGCCACAAAGTCAGTGGGAAAAAGATGAGCCAGCTCATCACTTCGAAAAGAAGCTCGTCGAGCGAATTGAGCCACTTCATGAAGTCCATTGCGCATCTTCGCTGATCTAGGGCGTGGGGGCAATAGCCGCTTCCGACCCTTCGCGACACTCAGGCCGCGATTTCGCCTACTCGGTTACGGACAGTCCGGTTCATGGAGTTCATAAGCAGTAGTGTCAGTGGGAGTCAGCAATGGGCTTGATGGTCGACCAGATGCTATCGCGCTGACCAGTTGCCGCCCGACGCGCAGCAGCCCTAGCAGAAAAGAACAGAAGGACCGCCAGTAACAGGGCGGTCAGGTCCACCAGCATTAGCGCAGGCGCATCGTACCAGTCCGGCCCGGCAAGCAGGCTCGCGACCGGTACGCACAACATCGCCACCCCGCCCAACATGGCCAATTCCATTCCCGATCGCGCTGCCCCGCGCACCAGCGACCAGCCGTTCGCGATCAGAAAGACCGCATAATAGATGGCGCTGTGCATGCCATAACTGGCATGGCCACCCAACAGCTTGGCCGCCGCCAGTGTCACCGAGATGCCCGCAATGCTCCCCAGCGGCACGCCTACAGTCAACGCGCCCAGAATGCGGGTCGCACGCGTTTGCTCGACCGCGCCCGCCTTACGCTCCTTCTTGCGGCGCGATTCCACCCACAGAAGGTTGCCGGTGTAGAAAAGGAAGGCGCCGGACAGCCCCAGCAGGAAATAGGCCCAACGGATCGCGCCGCCGCCGAAATTGCCGAAATGCAGGGCGAAGAAGCTGGTGATGGTAGCCGACCAGCCATCCTGCCTGCCTGGCATGTAATCAGTGTCCTTGATCGCTCCGGTCTGCGGATCGACCCCGGCTATGCCGTAGCTCGGCGCGCGCAGGCCATAGCGAGCATCACTGCCCTGCACACGCAATGAAGGCACGCCGCCGCGTCCCTGACCATAGGCCAGCGTCTGGGGCGTGAAACCGGGAGCCTGCTCGCGCACGCGGGCGACGATTTGCGCTGGCGTCAAGCTGGTGGGCGGCGGGCCCTCTGCCGGAGCCGACAGGCCCGGCCGCGCCCGCTCCGCGCCGCCGCCGAAAGCCAGCTCCTGGGCATCGTAAAACTGGTCGTGAAAAGCGAAGACAACAGCAGTCAATGCCATGATGATGTGGAAAGGCAGGCTGAACAGGCCCAGCACATTATGGACGTCCAGCCACATGCGCTTCACATTCCTGCCGATGCGCAGCGCGAACAGATCGCTCACCAGGCTGGGCAACAGCACGACCAGTCCTGACACCAGAGCAATGGTGTAGAGCAGCGCGATCGCGCCCATGATCGGCATGGAAATTTCGTGGTCGAAGGGCAGGCCGACCTGCTGATGCAGCACGTCGATCAGTTGCGCGACCTCGGATGGTCCCTGGCTTTCCACCTGAAGCGTGCCGTCGGGCGCCAGCGACGCATAATAGCGCTGGCCGCCACCATGCTCGTCCGCCTCGCCGCGCACCATCCATGTCATGCGCGCCGGGGAGGCGGAATCGATGAAGAGATTGATGTCATAGCCCTTCGCCGCCTCGGGATGGGCGGCCAGCACCTTCGCGACCAGTTCCGGCGTCCGCTCCAGCGAAGGAGGCGGCGCCAGCGTCGGCGGCGGCGATGCCCAGCGCTGCAACGGCTGCTCGAACATGGTGAGCGCACCGGCATAAAAGGCGATGAACAGGCACAGGCCGGACATGATGCCGACCCAGCCATGCACTTCCTTGTACATCTTCACGACGTCGGTTGGCAGTTTCACGGCCGCAACCCTCCCATCAGCATCACCGGCGCCCAGAGCAGCAGATTGGCCCCGGTCAGCCAGAGCCAGGCCCGCAGCCCCGAACGGAACAGGAAGCAGAAGCTCAGCGCCATCGCCCAGATCGGCGACATCAGCCACATGGCGAACTGCCCCTGGGTGGAAAAATAGCCCTCCCCCACGTCCATCGATTCGCGGAACAGGCCGGCGCAGCCGAGCGCCAGCGTAAAGCCCAGGATGAAGGCGGCGGACACCTTGCCGAACCAGTCACGGCTGGACAGCGGCCTGTGCGACCCGATCCTGCTCATCTTTTGCCCTCCGGCGCGCCGCGGCTCCAGGCAATGAGGACCGGCACCACCGTCCAGATCGTCATCACCAGCGTCAGGACGATGAAGATCGCGGTCGCCACCCCGGCCCAGCCGAGCAGCAGGCCGGTGCCAGCGATCAGCAGCGCTGTGCCGCTCCATCCTGAAAGGCGCGGCGGACAGGGCAGCCGCCCCGCTTGCTGGTGCGGCGCAGCCAGATAAAGCAGCATCGCCGCCAGACAGACCAGCAGCCCGCCAAGAACCGCACCCATCATTTCTTTATCGTTCCAAATGCCATGGCCATGCCCTCGGACATCGCCGCCATCATCGTCGATCCATGGCTTTGTCCCGGGAGCAACCGGAACTGCGCATCGACGCCATGGGCCGCGAACAGGCCCGTCACCCTCTCGCCTTCGCTGCCACCTTCTGCCGGCCCACCTTCTCGGTCACCGCTGACCGCCAGCAGCCTCTTGCCCGGCGCGGACGCCATCACCTCAGCCTCTTGCGCGATCACCCCATTGCCGAACCAGAAGGACGGGCTGACAGCAACATAGCGACTGAACGGCGCACCCTTCGCCAGCGCGTGCAGTGCCAGCAGCCCGCCGAAGCTATGGCCCATCAGCGTATCTCGATTGGCATTGATCTTCCAGCGCGCCGCGATCTGCGGCCGGACCTGCTGCTCGATGAAGCTGAGGAAAGCTTCGGCCCCGCCAGTCGGCAGGCCGCTGGCTGGTGCCCCGGCGGGAATGGCATAGCCGGGCACTGTCGGCGTATAATCGAACACCCGTCGCGCCAGCGGGCCGGAATCGATCGCGACGATCAGCCCCGGCCCGATCCCGGACCGCGCGCCAGCGCGCGCCAACCGACGCGCAGTGGTTGCGGCTATGGGGAAATTATCCTCGCCATCCAGCATCCACAGCAGCGGCCAGCCGTCAGCGGGCGGCTCGCCCTCCGGCCAGGCGACCAGCACCCGATAGGCATGACCGTCGGGCGACTTGATGATCAGCACGTCGGATCGCTCCAACTGCCATGGCGCCGCCACCGCCGGCGAAGGCGCCACGCCCGGCGCCATCAGCAGCAAGCCAAGCGCTGCAAGGGCCGACAGCCGCCTCACCAGTTGAACTGCAGACGGGCGGTGAGGCTGCGGCCCTGGCCATAATAGCAGGCCGCCACGCCACTGCAGGTCGCAACATAACGCTTGTCGGCAATGTTGCGGCCGTTGATCGAGAAGGTCATCCCCTCCAGCGCATCCGACGCCTTGCCCAGATCATAGCGGATAAACAGGTCGAACAACGAATAGTCGGGAATGCGCAGCGAATTGGCCGTGTCGCCATAGCTCTTGCCCGTGTAGCGCACGCCACCACCGAAGCCGAGGCCAGCGAGCGAGCCGCCCGAGATCGTGTGGTTGAGGAACAGCGACGCCATCCATTCGGGCACCTGCGGCAGTTGGTTGTCGACCTGACCTGCCGTATTTGACTTGGTGACCTTGCTGTCCATGCGCGTTGCCGTCGCGATCACCGCCATGCCCCAGGGCAGGGTCGCCTTGCTCTCGAACTCCAGCCCGCGCACTCGGCCTTCACCGGTCTGCACCAGGCAGATGGACGTTCCGCACAGCGCGCCAGCCGGATCGGGCGTGGTCATGTTCTGCTGAGTGATCTGATAGGCGCCCAGCGTCACATAGATGTTATCGCCATGCTGGTAACGAATGCCGGCTTCATATTGCTGGCCCGTCGTCGGCTTGAACGGCTCTGCGGTGAGGCTGGTGCTTGGGTCGCTGACCTGCGGCTGGAAGCTTTCGGAATAGCTGGCATAGGGCGCCAGACCATTATCGAACATATAGACGGCCCCGGCGCGCCAAGTGAAGGCATTACTCTTGGTCTTGTAGCGTAGGCCGCTCACAGGGTTATAGGTGTCGTCCTTCGCCCAATCCTGGCGACCGCCTACCGTCACCCGCAGCTTGCCCAGCTTGATCTGATCCTGCAGATAGACGCCCGCCTGCTTGCTGACGGTTTCCGTGTAGATTTGCGGCGACATGTTGCTGGCGTAGCCGCTCGACCCACGCGACACGGGTTCAAAGATATCGAGGATCGGCAGTACCAGCGAAGAGCTGACCAGATCACGATAATGCTCCCATTCCGTATGGAAATAGTCGAAGCCACCCAGCAACGTGTGTTCCGCCGGACCGGTCGTGAACTTGCTCTCCAACTGGGTGTCGGTGGCAAGGCCGTCGCTCTCGCCCTGGCCCTGCACCGCGCGGCGGCCGATCGTTTGGCCGGGAATGCACCCCGCTATGCTCGACGGGCAGGTCGTCAGTGTGTTCCCCGACAGCACGACCACACGATACAGCGTGTCGAGATGGGTGTAGCGGCTGTTGTTGCGAACCGTGATCGCGTCGTTGAACTTATGTTCGAAGAAGGATCCGATCAGATACTGGTTGCGATCAAACGTGTTCCAGTCGGGCTCACCCAGATTGTCGTCATTCGCGATATATTTTCCGTTGCTGGGGTAGAGCGCGCCCAGCGCTGGCAGGAACTGGAAGGTCGAACCGCCCTCATCACGCTGATACTGGCCCAGGATCGTCCAGGTCGTGGCATCATCCGGCTTCCAGGTCAGGCTGGGCGAGATATAGCGGCGGCCGATAGTTACATCCTCGACCTGGGTGTCGCCATAGCGCGAGAGTCCGACGATACGGCCCGAGAGGGTTGAGGTGATCGGGCCGCTGACATCGGCCGCGGCCTGATAATTCCAGTTGTTGAGGTCGGTCGTGCCGATCGCCTGCAACATGAAGTCGGCCTGGAAATCGTCGGTTGGCCGCTTGGTGACGATATTGACCAGCCCGCCCGGCGCGGTCTGTCCATAAAGCGCGCCCGAAGGCCCCTTGAGCACCTCAATCTGTTCCAGCGCGTAGGAATCGAAGCCGGGCCGCGTCCACTGTCCACCCGAAGGCAAGCGCAGGCCATCGACGAAATTGTTGTTGGATGAAAAACCGCCCGCGCCGAAGCCGCGCACCGACACTTCGTCGACGCGGCTGTCCACGCCCCAACTCTCCGATTGCACACCCGCCGTATAGGCCAAGGCATCAGCGATCGTTGGCGAAGCGCGCAGATTGATCTCCTCCCGGCTGATGATTGAGATCGATTGCGGGGACTCGATGATAGGTGTCGCACTTTTCGTGGTTGATATGGCCGATGACTGGCCGGTCGCGGTGACGATGAGGATGTTGTCGTAATCCGCTTCAGCAGGCTCTGCCTGGGCATGGGCGATGGTGGACGTACCCGCCAGAATGAGGGCGGTGGTAAGCGAAATTCGGCGCATAGCTATCCCCAAAATTGAAGGCCCAGCTAATGCGAATCCTTCGCGTTATCAACCTTGATATGTATGGATTTTTTTGCAGGATATTACCCAGCGACTGTTCGGGTGCGGAACGGACCCGTTGTTACCGTTCAGCCGCCCATTTCTCCTTCCCGATTGCAGCCTGTCCGGTTTTCTCTCCGCTACTGCCAGACGGCCGAATGGTTTTGCCATCCGAGGCAACAAGCCATCCGGCCTTCGGGTCTCATGATCAGATCTGCACCTGGCCGCCATCGACGAAGAGTTCGACCCCGTTGACGAAGCTCGCATCGTCAGAGGCGAGGAACAGCACGGCCCTGGCGATTTCCTCGGGCTGACCGATCCGGCCTGCGGGGATCAGGCTGGCCAGATAATCCTTGGTGCCCGCCGCCTGATCGCTGCCGCCGAAGAGATGGTCGAGCCCGGCGGTCTCGGTCACGCCGGGGCTGACGGCGTTGACACGAATGCGACGATCCTTGAGGTCAAGTATCCAGTTGCGTGCGAAGTTGCGCACCGCCGCCTTGGTCGCCGAGTACACGCTGAAGGCAGGCGTACCAGAAATGCTGGTGGTCGAGCTTGTGAGGATCACCGAGGCTCCGTCCTTGAGAAGCGGCAGCGCCTTCTGGACGGTGAACAACACGCCCTTCACGTTGGTGTCGAACGTGCTCTGGTAGTGGTCCTCGGTAATCGCGCCGAGCGGCATCATCTCGCCGCCGCCGGCATTGGCGAAGACCACGTCGATCTGTGCATGCTGCTGCTGGACCGCGTCGTAGAGTTGGTCGATGTCGGCGAGCTTGGCCATATCGCCTTGGACGCCGGTTACGCGCCCGCCAATCGCCTTCACCGCAGCATCCAGCGCTTCCTTCCGCCGCCCGGTGATGAACACCGATGCGCCCTCATCGGCGAAGGCCTTGGCCGTCGCCAGACCGATCCCACTTGTGCCACCGGTCACCACCACAACCTTGTCATCGAACGTCTTCGTCATCGTCTTTCTCCTTCGTGTCCCGGCAAAGCGCCGTTGCCCGAACCAAATGCCTTCAGAACGATGGTGCGTGTATACAGCAAATGTGGCACTTAGCGTTCTACCAGAGGAACGATGATGCGGATCGACCTGAACGACTATGCCTATTTCGCCCAAGTGGTGGCGCATGGCGGCTTTGCTGCGGCGGGACGGGCGCTCCGGGAACCCAAGTCCAAGCTGAGCCGCCGGGTCGCTGGGCTCGAGGAACGGCTCGGCCTGCGCCTTATTGAGCGATCCAGTCGGCGCTTCCGCGTGACCGACACCGGTCTTGCCTTCTACGAGCGGTGCCGAGCCATCCTCGTCGAGGCCGAGCAAGCCGAGGCGCTGGTGCTCGAGGCACAGGCCGAACCCCATGGCCGCATCCGCTTCAGCTGTCCCACCGGCATGGTCGAGCCCCTCTCGGGCCTGATGTCCGCGTTCCTTGCCCGCCATCCCAAAGTGCGCCTGCAGCTCGTCGCGACAGATCGCGCGGTGGACCTGATCGAGGAGCGGATTGATCTTGCCTTGCGCGTGCGCGCCGCGCTGACCAGCGATGCCGCGCTGACCATGCGCTCGCTAGGCAGATCGACGCGTATCCTCGTTGCCTGCCCCGAACTGGCGGGCCGGATCAAGCAGGTGGAGCAGCTCGCCAACCTGCCGACGCTCGCCACCGATGATACCGCGGACGATCTCGAATGGCGCCTGGAGACCGCGGATGGACGCAAGCATGTCACCCGCATCGCGCCGCGTATGGGGTGCACCGACATGGCCGCGGTACGCAATGCCGCCATCGACGGCCTCGGCATCGCGAGACTGCCCGACCACATCTGCCGCGAGGCGCTGCTCGCCGGTAAGCTGGTCCACGTGCTGCCCGACTGGCGCGGGCTCCAAGGCATTGTGCACCTCGTTTTCACCACCCGCCGTGGCCTATCGCCAGCCGTGCGGGCGTTGATCGATCATCTCGCAGCAGGGTTTCCCCGGGAGGTCGTAGCGCCGGCGCCCTGAGTTCAAGTTCGGGCAGACCCCGAGACCATGGCCGACCCCTCGCCGACGTTCAGCGCTCAGCTCTCGCTCCTCCGGTGCAGACAGTCCGCTCACATGCACGGTGACGATAATTTCAGCGGCGGGAGAACAGATCCCTATTTGCTTCGCCCCATATCTTCAGCGCTTCGATGATCGGCGTGAGGGTGCCACCGCGGTCGGACAAGCGGTATTCCACACGAGGCGGAACCTGAGCGAATAGTTCGCGCTCGATCAGTCCATCGGCTTCCAATTCGCGCAGTTGGTTCGTGAGCATGCGCTGCGTCACGGTCCCGCTGCGCCGCCGCAGTTCGTTGAAGCGAACGGGTCCTTCCTGAAGATGATAGAGGATCACCGCCTTCCACTTACCGTCAATTAGACTGATGGCAGCCTCCACTGCGCAGGTTCGTGAGGAACCTGGACGCATTACTTATCTGGCGCACGAAAGCCGAGATGAAGCGGGCGTCAACGTCATGATCGAGGCGTGGGCGGATTAGGCCGCACTGGACACCCACACCGCTGCACCGGCCTTCACCGGACTCGCCGCAAGGTTCGGCTCGCTGTTAGCCGAGCCGCCCGCACTGCAGCGGCTGGCACGGCTCGGCTGATCTCCCGCCTCAGGACGCGCGCATCATGCGGCGCAGCGCCTGGGGCGGTTGCCCGTAGTTGCGCATGAATACCTCGCGCATGCGGCGCAGATCGATAAAGCCTACCTCGCGCGCCACGGCCTCCAGGCTGTGGCGCGTGTCTTCCAGCAACAACCGGGCGGCCTCCAGGCGCAACTGTTCCACCGCCTTGGCCGGCGATTGACCGGTTTCGGCGCGAAACGCCCGACTGAACTGACGGGGGGACAGTGCCGCCACTTGCGCGAGTTCTTCTACCGTCAGCGGATTGCCGAGATGGCTGCGTGCGTGCGACAGGGCTTTCTGGATGCGGTCGCTGCTGGGCGCCAGTTCGAGCATCTCTGAATGCTGCGATTGCCCGCCAGCGCGGCGATGATGCATCACCAGTCGCCGGGCGAGCGAACGCGCGACGTCAGGGTCCAAATCCTTCTCGACCATGGCCACCATGACATCAAGCCCGGCCGTCAGTCCGGCTGAAGTCCACACCTTTCCTTCATTGATGAAGATGCGGTCGTCCTCGACTTGGACACCGGGAAAACCATCGCGCATCAGCCTCGCATAGGCCCAGTGCGTCGTCGCGCGGCGACCATCGAGCAGCCCGCGCCGTCGCCTTTAGGTGAGCCTTGGACATGCGCAACTGCCACACGGCCGCAACACTTTGCGACCAGCCAACAGCTAGAGAGGTTACGACACCCCGTCGCCGGACTTTATCACCAACGACGTCCGATCAGCCGCAGATGGGCAAGAAGTCAGATTGCTATTCCGACATGCAAGGCGGAGGTCTGGTTGCCCTCGGCGCCCCTGCTGCTTCCGACTTTAGGTTGAACATAGACTACGCCTTGCGATTCATTCCAGATTACAAGATCGGACATTCAAACCGGACATGCGTTTTATAAGCGTCGCGGCAAGCTATTGATAATATTGAGTGGACAAGGGTTGTTTCCCACAGCCTTCGGAGCTTGGAGCGCGCATTTTGCGGGCATCAAAAAACCCCGCCAGCTTAAGTACTTGGCAGGGTGTGATAGTTTGGTTGCGGGAGTAGGATTTGAACCTACGACCTTCAGGTTATGAGCCTGACGAG
>DAMDPH010000004.1:0-68418 GCA_032082785.1 Sphingobium sp.
TGGTGAAGATCTGGCCGAGGATGCCTGGCTTGCCGCCCAGCACCAGCAGCGTCTCGCCCGGCCGCACCTGCGCGCGCTGGCGCAGCGCGTGGATCGCGGTGCCATAGACCATGGTGAAGCCCGACGCGATGTCGAGCGGCATGGCATCGGGAAGGGCGAAACACCGGTCCGCCTCGACCACCACCTGTTCGGCGAAGGCGCCCCATGTGGTCATGGCCGCGACCCGGTCGCCGGGACGGAACCGCTCCACCCCTGCTCCTACCGCATCGACGATACCGGCCGCCTCGCTGCCGGGGCTGAAGGGCAGCGGCGGCTTGATCTGGTAAAGGCCGCGGATGATGAGGCTGTCGGGAAAGTTGACGCTGGCCGCCTTCACCCGCAACCGTATCTCGCCCGCGCCCGGTTCCGGCACGGCGCAGTCGCGCAGGACCAGCGTCTCGGGCATCCCATGACTTTCGCAGAAAAGTGCCCGCACCCGATCAGCCTTTCAGAAAGTCGCGGACCATGCTGTAATAATCGTCCGCCGGATATTTCTCGCTATGCTGCCCTGCCGGCCAGTCGGCATAGGGGACGGCGGCGGGCTGTGGCGGCGAGCTATAGTCGGACAGGCCGCGCCGGCGGATGATCCGCCATTCGCCGCCCCGCCGCTCATGATCGTCCAGATAGCGTCCCTGGAAAAACACATCTTCCTCGCCATCGCCATCCTGCCGCACCCGACGGTGCTGGGCGAAATAATAGCATTCGGAAAAGGCGCGGTCGCCCTTCACGGCGATGGAGACGTTGCTGATATGATGGCAGGCATATTTCAGCCCGGAGATGATCTTGAAGGCGAAGCCGACAAAGTCGGACGACTTCCCGTCGAACCGGCCATGTTTATGCGTGGATTCGGGCCAGAAGCAGCTGCGCAGCAACGCTTCGTCCGCCCGGTCGTTCGCCCGCGCATAGGCAAAGAGCAGTTCGCCGATCGCCTCCTTCGCTTCCAGCATCTCCAGCCGCGCGGCAAGGCTCATCGTCCCCTCCCCCCCGGCCGAGGGTGATGGCGTGGGCGGGGGCGCGGCCGAAGCGCGGGCGGCGACGCCCATCCCCATGGGCAAGGCCAGCATGGCGGTCAAGGCGGTGCGCCGGTCGCGTTGCGTCATCGTCACTCTCCCGGATTTTCGAGCAGGCCGGGTTCGGCGCGCAGACGGGGCAGCACGTCCGTCTCGAACAGGCGCAGACTCCGCCAGGACACATCGGGATCGAGCCCGCCAAGCAGCGCGTGGAAGGTCACGGCCGTGCCGTGCCCCAGCCCCTTGAGATAGTCGAAACATGCATCGGGCGTCAGCACCTTGATGTTCGGCATCGCCTTCAGCCCCTCGACCGTTTCGGCCGGCTGATAGCGGGTCTGGCCGGTGCCGCGCTCCTTCGCCCATTCGGCATAGGCGTTGGTCGCATAGGCGACATGCGGCGCGACGATGGGCCAGTCGCGATCGGGATCGTCGGATATATAGAGGAAACTCGCCGCCGGCTTGCGCAATTCTTCGGGCGGCGGGAAACCGGCCTTCTCCCGCTCTTCCTTGTACAGGGTGAACAGGTCGGGATGGCCCGGAAAATATTGATAGCCGCCCTTGGCCGCGCGGATCGCCGACTTGTCCGTCGACCCGCCCATATAGATTTTGGGGCCGCCGGGCGTCGCGGGCGGCGGGGTGACGCGCACGGTGCGGCCGCGAAATTCGAAAGGCTCGCCGGTCCAGGCCTCTTTCAGCGTCGCCATGGCTTCGTTCATGATCGCCAGCCGCTTCTTTATATCGCGGTCGAACATCTCGAACTCGTGCGGGCGATAGCCCATGCCGGCCGTCAGCCAGATCCGGCCCGGCGCGATATTGTCGAGCACCGCCAGATCCTCGGCCAGTCGCAGCGGGTCGTGCATCGTCACGACCAGCGCCGACAGATGCGCGACGATCCGATCCGTCGCTCCCAGGATCGACGCCGCCTGCACCATCGATGACGGGCAATAGCCGCCCTCCGCGCCATGATGTTCGGCCAGGAATATCTGCGAAAAGCCCAGCTTGTCGGCCCATTTCGCCTGTTCGATGGCGGTCCGGTACAGCAGCGGGTGCGGCGCACCGAAATCCGGCCGGTTCATGTCGTAACGAAGGTTCAGTTGCACCGGAGGCTCCTCTTCTATCTGGTTGGGCGGCTCAGGCCGCCGAAACGCGGGACTGTATGCGCCCCGTCACATCCTGTGCCTGCACCGCCACGCCATCCGCCAGCAGGACGTCGATCTCGGCGGTGGAATAGCCGATCTCCTGCAAAATCTCGCGGCTATGCTCGCCCAGGCGGGGCGCGGACCCGCGGGCATGGCCCGGCGTCGCGCTCAGATGGATGAAGCTGCCGAACTGGCGCACATGGCCGTACATCGAATCCCGATTTTCGATCACGCGATTGCTCTCGACCGCCCAATCCTGCCACAGCGCCTCGCGGACCCAGCTGGTTTCGCGGGCGATCTCGCAGGGCGCGCCGGCGGCATCCAGAAGGGCGAAGGCCTCTTCACTGTCGCGGGCCGCGAAAAACGGCTCCAGCAGGCCGATCAGCAGCGCGTCCTGCATCGCCCGAGCGGCGGGATCGGCAAGGCGGGGATCGTCGATCAGGTCGGCGCGTCCGATGGCGCGGGCGAGCGCGGCGAAGCGGTCATCCTGCCGGCAGGCGATGCAGATATAGCCATTCTTCGTCCGGTAGAGCCGGTCGAGGGCGTTGAACCCCATCTGCCCCTTGTCGAGCCGAAAGCCATAGACCACCTGCTTGTCGGCATTCAGGAAATGCTCCGACGTGGTCCACAGGCTCGAATGAAGCTGCGGACACTCCAGATAATCGCCCGCCCCCGTCAGCGCCCGCCGCTCAAGCCCCATCAGGATGCCGGCGGCCGCGAGGAAGCCATTATTATAATCTTCATTGCCGAACACCGACCGGGTGGGCGGATTGCCCGCGCCGCCGCCCTCGCGCAGCAGCCCGGTCCAGCCCGACACCAGGGGCGCAAAGCTTTTCAACAGCGATTTCGGCCCCTTGGACCCATAGCCGGGCAGATAGGCGTAGAGCAGGCGCGGGTTGATCTTCGCCAGCGCCTCATAGCCGATGCCAAGCTTGTCGGCCTTGCCGGGGCGCAGATTATGGGTGACGATGTCCGCCTGCTCGACCAGCCGCAGCGCCGCCGCCAGCCCCTCGGGCCGCTTGAGGTCCAGCACGATGTCCCGCTTGCCGCGTTGGGCGGCGTCGAAACAGTCGGGCAAGGGCCGCATCTGGTCGCCGCCGGGCGTCTCCACCTTGACGACGTCGGCGCCCAGATCGGAGAGGAGGCGACCGCCGAACCCGACCGCGAAGAAGGAGGAGAAATCCACCAGCTTTATCCCCGCGAGCGGCCGGTCGAGCGTGGCAGCCTTCGCCACCGGCAGGGCGCGATGCCGGCCGATCAGCTCGGCCAGCGCACCATTGTCGGCGCCCACGGCCGGGGCGGGACGGGGCGCGGCGCAGGGGGTGCGATCGAAACGGACCGCCGGCGCGGCCTGGTAGATGGTGCCGAAATCCGGGTCCGGCAGGGCAATCCGCTGGCCCACATAGTCGACCTGCTCGTCCAGCAGGACTTCCGCCGGCTCCAGCACCGGCAGCGCGGCGACATCGGCGGCATGGAAAAGGGCGATCCATTCGGCGCGCGGGCGCTCCTTGAACGCCTCGAATATGTCGACGCGGGCGATCTGATATTCCTCGTCCGACAGCGGCACCGACATTTCCGCCGCGCCCTTGACCGCCGCCACCCGGTCGCCAAAGCCCAGCACGTCCATCGCCGCCTTGAACCCGCCCTGGCCGCCGGTGTGGATTTGCAGATACAGGCCGTCGCCGCATTCGAACATGCCGGTGACCAGCCGCGTGCGGCCGAACCGGTCGACGGCGCCGGAATCCCCCGCCTTGATGTAGGATATGCCGTCTTCCTGCCACCAATTGTTCATCGGCGACTGGGCCAGCATGGCGTCCAGCAGCGATGCCTCGACCCGCTGCCCCTGGCCGATATGCCGCCGCGCCCGCACCGCCGCCAGCGCGCCAATGACACCCAGAAACGCCTGCCCATAATGAAGCGCCGGATGGCCGAGATAGACCGGGCCGGGGCGGAACGGACTGCCCTTGTCGATCATCGTCCCCAGGAGCGCCGCCGCCAGCGACTCCCCGCGCGGCCGGTCGGCAAAAGGCGTGTCGGCGCCATAGGCCGTCAGGGCGACGCTCACCAGCTGCGGAAAATCCCGCTCCAGCGCGGCACGATCCAGCCCCGCCTCGGCCGCTGCGTCATCCTCCAGCGCGTGCAGGAAAATATCCGCGCTCGCCAACAGGCCGCGCAGCGACTGCCGGTCGCCCGCATTACCGATATCCAGCTCGACGCTGCGTTTCGAACGATCCCAGCTTTTGCGGGTCAGCTCATGGGCGAAATAGGCGCCGCCGCGCGGCTCCACCTTCACCACTTCGGCTCCATGATCGGCCAGCAGCATGCCGGCGATCGCCACCGGCATTTCCGTAGCCAGTTCGACGACGATCAGATGATCCAACGGCCCAGACATCGCATACTCCCATGGCGGTCTTCGCCGCCCCTCTCCTGCCGCACGCCGCGCCGGAAATTCCCCGTGCAGCCTTCGGCATGTCAGAGGGAAGGAGACACGATTTTACCCGCCAGTGCAAGCAATATTGCACCACAGGTTCAAATTAGTCGCTCCCGCCGCGCCACTCCGGGTCATAGCGCGGGCGCTCCATCTGGAAACTGTCGCCGTTGCGCACATACCAGCCGCTGCCATGGGTACGGCCGATCAGCTTCATCGCCGGCGTATCGAAATAAACGCGCTCGACATCGGTGATGAACTCGTCGCGGACATGCGCCATCACGATCTCACCGATGATCACGGTCTGGAAGGCGCCGATATCCATCGCCGCAACCTTCCGGCATTCGAAGCTCACCGGGCTGGACGCAATCAAGGGCGGCGCGACCAATGTGGCGGGCGCCGTCTCCACGCCGGCATAATCGATTTCGCTGACGTCGGCGGGCGCATCGACGCTGCACGCATTCATCCGCTCGGCATCGTCTTCGCAGACCAGATTCACCACGAATTCGCCGGTGGCGACGATATTGCTCGCGGTGTTTTTAAGGCCCCGCGTCCGAGGCTCCTTGAGCAGGCCCAGCGCCACCAGCGGCGGCTCGGTGCCGACGCAGTTGAAGAAGCTGTAGGGCGCGGCATTGACGATGCCGTCCGCCGACAGGCTGGTGATCCAGGCGATCGGCCGGGGGGTGATGGTCGAATTGACGATCTTGTACCGGGTCGCCATCGGCAGCGCGCGCATGTCGAACTGCATGCGGCTATGCCTTCCGTCCGGCCGCGGCCTGTTTCGCCGCCGCCCGCGCCTTGAAAGCAGCCCGCGCACGCGGCACTTCCTCGCCCGCCTGACAGAGATGGCAATAGGCCAGCTCCAGCGCATGGACGGAGGACAGGTCGCCCCGCTCCGCCTGATCCAGCAGGCGCCGGGTCAATTCCACCGCATGGCGATTGCCGTCGCCGATCGCCGCTCCCATGGCCAGCGCATCGGCGACCGCCGCTCCCTTCGCCACGACCCGGCTGACGAGGCCGCGCTCGAGCGCCTCCGCCGCCTCCACCGTCCGGCCGGAAAAGATGATTTCGGCCGCCCGCGCCCGTCCCAGCTGGCGGGTCAGGAACCAGGCCGCGCCGCCATCGGGCACCAGCCCGAATTGCAGGAAGGGCGCGCCGAATGTCACATCCTCGGCCGCGACGATCATGTCGCATGCCATGGCCAGGCTCCAGCCGATGCCATAGGCGCCGCCCTCGACCGCCGCGACGGTCGGGATCGGCAAGGCGCGGATGCGGGCGATGATGCGCTGCCCCATCTCCAGCCGCGCCGCGAGCGCCAGCGCCCCCTCGCCACGTGCGGGGGGCAGCTTCACATCGCCGCCATTGGAGAAATGCCCGTCGGCGCCGCACAGCACCATCATGCGGGCGGGCGTATTGCCTTCCAGCTGGTCGAGAGCGGCGGAAAACTGCTCCCACATGGCGAAGGACACGCTGTTCTTGGCAGCGGGGCGATTGAGCGTGACGAGCGCCACCCCATCGTCCCGCAGGTCCAGCAACAGTTCGGGCGCTGCGTCACCTTCCGCCATCTTCACTCTCCTGTCGTCGCTGACCGGCATCCGCCGCTCATGCAGCGGATGTCACAGCGCCTGTCCTAGACCGCGGCCGGTCCGGCTGGCAAGTAAATTTGCATATATGTGCAGATTTATCCCGCAGCAGAAGCCTTGCGCCGCTTCATCGGCAGCGCCGCCTCACCACGCGCGGCGATATCCGCGATCAGCGCTTCGGCTTCCTTGCGGGCCGCGCCTTTCAGGCTGCCCAGCACGCAGGACAGATAGCTGCTCACCAGATAGATGATGACATCGCCATCGGGGATGCGCCCCTGCGCCCAATCGTTGATCGTCGCATATTCAAAGCGGACAAGGTCATCGACCAGCTTGTCGACCTGTACCCAGGACTGCAATTGCCGCTTCTTTTCCAGCGCCGCGATCCAGATGCCATTCTGCTCCGTTGCGGGCTTGTGCATGGCGGCCCAGATGTCATGATCGACATCGGAGCTGAAATAGAGCGCCATGATCGCCTTGATATAGTTGCGGATCTTGCGGTTCCGCTGGACCACCGAAATCATTCGCTCCAGATTATGCTGCAACGTGCCCGGCGGGGTCGTATATTTGATCTGGCTGACATATTCGTCGAAATATTCCTGGATCGCCGACGCGATCATGCGCTCGCGCGTCTGGAACGCATTATAGAGCGTGCGCTTGGCGACTCCGGCGCGTTGGCGGATGTCGTTCATGCTGAGCGCGGCGATGCCCTGTTCGGCGATGACCTTGCGCGTTTCTTCCAGGATGCGGCGACGCCGTTCGATGATCGCGGGGCTGGAATAGGTTTGCGGCCGCTCGCCAGCCTCCCTCGTCTCGATCACGCCCTTAGTCGCCAATGCCGCCCTCCACCGCCCGATCTCCATCTGAAAAGAGTCTCCACCATGAAGCCTCCTCAACCGACTCATCATAGCGTGTCTGCATGATCGTGCAAATTTGACTGACCGAAAATGGAGGATGCCGCCCTCGCCACGGCGGCATCCGTCCTGCGTCAGAGCGTCTTGGGCTTGGTATCGCGGGCGCGCTGGCGGATATAGTGGCGCAATCCGTCGAGATCTTCGTCACTTAGCTGGGCGAAAGCGCCCATGCCCCGCGCCATCAGCGCCCCGTCATGCACCACCGCCTTGAACGCTTCGGGGTCGAGCGGCACGCCCGATTTGCGGAGGTCCGGCGCGGCTCCGCCCGCCATCATGCCGACACCGTGGCAGATGACGCAGCTGCTATTGTAAATGCCCGCGCCCAGCTTCGCCTTGGCAGGGTCGATGGCGAATTGCGGATCATCCTGGATCGGCAGGTCGACCTGTTCGAAGGGCGGCAGCGCCCGCGCACCGCCGATGGTGAAGGTCAGCACCCGCCGCTGCTGCTGCGCATAGTCCCAGTTGGGGATATTGGGAAAGCTGCTGCGAAAGCCGGTGATGATCGACACATATTGCTTGCCGCCCACTGCATAGCTGATCGGCGCGCCCAACATGCCATTTTGCGCGTCGAAGCTCCAAAGCTTGCGCCCGGTGCTGGCGGAATAGGCGTTGAAGCGGCCGTCATTGGTGCCCTGAAACACCAGATTGCCGCCGGTCGCCATCGTCCCGCCATTGAACACGCCGGGCTGCGGCACCGACCAAGCGACCTTGTTGCCCGCCACGTCCCAGGCGACCAGCTTGCTGCTCGGCGGCGGCGCGGTCATGTCCGCGGGCGGCGGGCCGAGGCCGGTATTGACCATCATGCCCGGCTTGAACTGCCAGTCCTTCACATTGGCCGGATCGACGAAGACACGCCCACCCTCCATCACCGGAATATAGCTCATGCCCGTCTTCGGGCTGAAGGACATGGCCTGCACCCCATGCGCGCCATTGGGGAAGGGATACATGAGGAACGGCTTGCCGTCGGGATATTGCGCGGCGGGGTCGATCTTCGGCCGCCCCGTCTCGGGATCGATGCCGAGCGCCCAATTCTGCTTGGCGAATGGGCCTGCCGACAGGAATTTCCCATTCTCCCGGTCGACGACATAGAAAAAGCCGTTTTTGGGCGCGTGGATCAGGACCGATCGCATCTTGCCGTCGATCATCATGTCGGCCAGCTCGATGTCCATGGCATTGTTGAAGTCATGGCTATTCTCGGGATTGACCTGAAAATGCCAGACATAGTCGCCCGTCTTGGCATCGAGCGCGACGATGGAGGAGAGATAGAGATTGTCGCCGCCGCCCGGGCTGCGGATCTTCTGGTTCCAGGGCCAGCCATTGCCGGTGCCGATCAGGATGCGGTCATATTTGGCGTCATAGGCCATGGCGTGCCACACCGTGCCGCCGCCGCCATATTTCCACCATTGCCCGGTCCAGGTCTTGGCCGCCGCCTCCATCGCCTTATTCTCGAAGCCCTTGGCCGGATCGCCAGGAACGACATACCAGCGCCAGGCCTTTTCGCCGGTCTTGACGTCATAGGCGGTAACATAGCCGCGCGTGGGGCTGTAATCCGCGCCGCCAAAGCCGATCACCACCTTGTCACCCGCGACCCAGGGCGGACCAGTGATATAGCCATGCTCCGCCTCGTCCAGCGTCTTGACCGACCAGCGCTCCTTGCCGGTCTTGGCGTCCACCGCGATCAGCCGCCCTTCGCGCGTGGCGGTGAAGACCAGGCCATCCTTATAGGCGATGCCGCGCGTGCCCCAGCCGGCCCGAAGCCGGGTCTGCGATTCCGGCTGGCTGGCGACGTCGGGATCGAACTGCCACAATAATTCGCCCGTCCGCGCATCGAGCGCGTGGACCACGCTCAGCCCGACGGCGAAATAGACGACGCCGTCCACTTCGATCGGCTGCGTATAGCTGTCATAGGTGTCGATGTCATAGGACCATGCCAGGCCCAGCTTGCCGATATTGGCCTCGCTGATCTGGTCGAGCGGACTATAATGCTGCTCCTTGTCGTTGCCCCCATAATTGGTCCAGTTCGCGCCCTGCGACGCGTCGTCCCCCGCCGCATTCGCCAGCAGGGTGCCGCTGACCGTCACGATCGCCAAACCGGCCAGACCGGCCGCCATGCTAAGCTTCATATCCATCTCCTCGCCGCGTGCAGCCACGGTCAGTTTATTGCACTTTGGTGCAAGATTGACAGGCTGTCAACGTGGCTGAAGGCTTGACAGGGCACGCGCGCCGATTCACTATCCTGCACCACAGGATATAATTGGGATGAGACTCGTCATGGCGCCACGCTCCGTTGCCGGCCTCCTCGCGGCTCTCGGCCTGCTGCTCCCCGGCGCCACCGCCGCGCAGCCGGACAACCTGCTCATCTCGACCGCGAGCGGCCCGGTGCGCGGCACGATGCGGGAGGGTGCCGCCTTTTTCGGCGGCATTCCCTATGCCGCTCCGCCCACCGGTGCCCATCGCTGGCGCGCACCGCAGCCGGCAACCTCCTGGCAGCAGCCGCGCGATGCAAGCCGCTTCGGTCCCGACTGCCCGCAGCCTGCGGCCATGGATGGCGCAGCCTTCCCACAGGACGAAAACTGCCTGACCCTCAACATCGCTTCGCCGGCAACGGGCGCGGCGAAGCTGCCGGTCCTGTTCGTCGTCCATGGCGGCGCTTATTTCGTCGGTTCGGGGCGTCGCCTCTTCACTCCGTCCATGCCGCCCATCGTGCGGGACGGCGTGATATTGGTGTCGGCCAATTACCGGCTGGGCCGGCTCGGCTTCTTCGCCCATCCCGCACTCACAGCCGAAGCGCCGCAGGCCACCGCCAATTTCTGGCTGATGGACCAGGTGGCGGCGCTGCGCTGGGTGCGGGCCAATATTGCGCGTTTCGGCGGCGATCCCGCCAATGTCACCATCTTCGGCTGTTCGGCCGGCGGCTCCAGCATCAATGCGTTGATGGCCAGTCCCATGGCGCGCGGCCTGTTCGCCCGTGCCAGCGCGCATTCGGCCGGCGGCCTGTTCAACGCCAATCGGCCGCTCGTGCTGGCGCAGGATCAGGGCCGCGCCTTTGCCGGGCGGGTCGGGGTGCGCGGCGACGATGCCGGAGCGCTCGCCACGCTTCGCACCCTGACCGCAGAGAAGATCCTCTCGGGCGACAAGGGCGCGCCCGATTTCGGCGCCATGATCGATGGGCACTGGCTCCCCGCGCCCCTCTCCACCCTCTTTGCGCAGGGCCGCATCGCCCGCGTGCCGCTCATCAGCGGATCGACCAGCAATGAAGCCAATATTTTCGGCTTGATGGGCTTCGACCGCGCGGAGATGGCGCGACGCTTCGGCAACGACCTGGATCAGGCGGCGCCCCATTATGGGCTCGACGATGAGGCGGAACTGCTGCGGCAGGTGCAGACCGACTTCATGTTCACCGCCGCCGCGCTGGGCATGACCCAGCTGGCCGCGCGCGCCGGCCTGCCCGCCCGCGCCTTCCACTTCGATTTCGTCCCCCCCGCCCAGCGCGCGACCAGCCCGGGCGCCGATCATTGCGCGGACCAGTCGCTCTGGCTCGGGGAGCCGCCCGCCGACGACGCCGAAAGTCGCGCGCTCGCACGCACCATGTCCGGCTGGATGCTGAACTATGTGCGGCGGGGCGATCCCAACGGGCCGGGACTGCCGCTCTGGCCGGTGACGGAGGCGGGGCGGAGCAACCCCTTGCTCATCGGCACGCACCTGTCCTCGGCCCCCGGCTTCCGCGACCGCCAGCTGGCCCCCTGGTTCGCCAAATGGGAAAGGGAAAGCAGGCTTCGGCTCGGTTTTGCGCCGCAGCCATGAGCGTTCGCCTCGACCGGCGCGGTTCGCTCGCCCTTGTGACGCTCGACCGGCCCGCGCGCCGCAACGCCTTCACCATGGCGATGCGCGAAGACATCGCCGCCCTTTTCCAGCAATTGGAAGAGGATGCGGATGTGCGCGTCATCCTGCTCACCGGGGCCGGCGGTCATTTCTGCGCGGGCGCCGACACCGGCGAAATGGGAGCGTCCGACAGCGCCGCCTTTCTGCACCGGATGCGCCTGCTCCACCGCATGGTCCGCGCCATTGCCGACGTGCCGAAACCGACCATCGCGGCGGTGGAGGGCTATTGCGTGGGTGCGGGCTGGAGCCTGGCGCTCGCCTGCGATCTCATCGTCGCGGCGCCCGATGCCCGCTTTTCCCAGCTGTTCGGCCGCATCGGCTTCGCGCCCGACGCCGGCGCCATCTGGCAGCTCGCGCGGCTGGTCGGCCCGATGCGCGCCAAGGAAATCGTCTATTCCGGGCGCGTCATCGATGCGGAGGAAGCGCAGCAACTGGGGCTGATATTGCAGGTCGAGCGGGAACGCCCGGTGCTGGACTCCGCCATCGACCTGGCCGAGGGCATCGCGCAGGGTCCGCCCCTCGCCCACGCCATGAGCAAGCAGCTGTTCGACGCCGCCGCCCTGCCCTTCGACCAATATCTGGGGCGGGAGCTATGCGTGCAGCCGCTGCTCGCCACCACCGCCGACCACCGCGAAGCACTGACCGCCCGCAAGGACGGCCGCACCCCGCAATTTACGGGCCACTAAGCGGCACCGGCTCAGGCCGGCACCGCCTGCCCGGGCGCGGCGGCCGGGTTGAGGAAGCCGGCAAGACGACCGGAGATGACCTGTTCGGCCTCCGCCATGATGCGGTCGAGCAGCACGGCGCAGGTGGGAATGTCGTGGATAAGGCCCTGCACCTGCCCTGCCCAGATAAGCCCGGCGTCGAGCTTCCCCGTCTCCAGCGCCTCGCGCCCCCGTGCGCCCGACACCAGCGGCCGGACATCCTCGAATAGCGCGCCCTCCCGCTCGCCCAGTGCGACCACCTGGTCCGACACGCTGTTCTTCGCCACGCGGCCGCTGTTGCGGAACTGGCGGAAGATGAGGTTGGTCGCGCGCTCGTCATTGTCGACAAGGAAGGCTTTGACGGCGTCGTGGATCGGCGCTTCGGCCGTGGCGCAGAAGCGGGTTCCCATATTGATGCCCTCCGCCCCCAGTGCGAGCGCGGCGGCCAGACCCCGGCCATCGCCAAAGCCACCCGACGCGATCATCGGGATGCGCAGCCTGTCCGCCGCCGCCGGGATCAGGATCAGCCCGGGAATATCGTCCTCGCCCGGATGACCCGCGCATTCGAAACCGTCGATGGAGATGATGTCGACGCCCATCCGCTCCGCCGACAGCGCATGACGGACGGCCGTGCATTTGTGGATGACGCAAATATCATGCGCCTTGAAATGGTCGACATGCTCCTGCGGCTTGTGGCCGGCGGTCTCGACGATATGGACGCCGCTGTCGATGATCGCCTGCCGATAATCGGCATAGGGCGGCGGCGTCACCGACGGCAGGATGGTCAGATTGACGCCGAACGGCTTGTCCGTCATCGCGCGGCACCGGTCGATCTCGCGCCGCAGATCGTCGGGCGTAGGCTGCGTCAGCGCGGTCAGCATGCCCAGCCCGCCGGCATTGGACACCGCCGCCGCCAGCTCGGCCCGGCCCACCCACATCATGCCGCCCTGAACGATGGGCCGCTCAATGCCCAGCAGCGTGGTCACGCGGGTCTGGATCGGCATCAGAGCGCCTCCACGATGGTCACGTTGGCGGTGCCGCCGCCTTCGCAAATGGCCTGCAGGCCATAGCGGCCGCCCCGCGCGCGCAGTTCGTGGATCAGCGTCGTCATCAGCTTGGTCCCGGTCGCCCCCAGCGGATGGCCCAGCGCAATGGCGCCGCCATTGACGTTCAGCCGTTGCGGGTCGGCACCGACTTCCTGCAACCAAGCCATCGGCACCGGCGCGAAGGCTTCGTTCACCTCATAAAGGTCGATGTCGCCGATGCGCATGCCGGCGCGGTCCAGCGCCTTGCGGGTCGCATGGATCGGCTCTTCCAGCATGATTACCGGGTCGCCGGCGGTGACGGTCATATTGACGATCCGCGCCAGCGGGGTCAGGCCATGCGCCTTGAGCGCGCGCTCATTCACCACAAGCAGGGCAGAGGCGCCGTCGCAAATCTGGCTGGCATTGGCGGCCGACAGCACGCCCCCCTCCTGCAACAGCTTGACCGACGCGATCCCCTCCAGCGTGGCGTCATGGCGCACGCCTTCATCGACATCATGCATGCCGCCGTCGACTTCCAGCGGAACGATCTGCCCCTTGAACGCGCCCGCCTTGGTCGCCGCCGAAGCGCGCCTGTGGCTCTCCAGCGCGTAGCGGTCCAGCTGCTCGCGGCTGAAACCATATTTGGTCGCGATCATCTCCGCGCCCTCGAACTGGCTGAAGCCCTTTACCCCGAAGCGCTGCTGAATACGCTGGCTGAACGGACCGGTGCCAAGCCCCGCCTGTTCGTGCAGCGTCATGTTGGAGAACATGGGCACACGGGTCATGCTCTCGACGCCGGCCGCGACCACCATATCCTGCGTGCCGGACATCACCGCCTGCGCCGCGAACTGCAACGCCTGTTGCGACGACCCGCACTGGCGATCGACCGTCACCGCCGGCACCGACTGCGGCAGGCGCGACGCCAGCACCACATTGCGGGCAAGGGCAAAGGCCTGCTCGCCCGCCTGGGTGACGCAGCCCAGCACGACATCCTCGATCGCCGCCGGATCAATGCCCGACCGGTCGACGAGGGCATTCAATATCGCGCCCCCCATGTCGGCCGGATGCCAGTCCTTGAGCGCGCCCTTCCGACGGCCGCCCGCGGTGCGAACGGCTTCCACAATATAGGCCTCGGCCATCATCTATCTCCCCCTGAATTCCGGTTTGCGCCGTTCGGTGAAGGCGGCGACGCCCTCCCGGCTATCGGCCGTGCCCCCCGCGCGCATGATGCTGCGCGTCTCACGCTCCAGCTGCGCTTCGAGCGGGCTGGTGGCGCCGTCGAGCAGCAGCGCGCGGGTGCCGGCCAGCGCCTGCGTGGCGGAAGCGGCAAGCTGACGCGCGACCTGCATCCCCTCTTCCTGCAAGCGGTCATCGTCGACGCATCGCGTGATCAGGCCGATCCGCTCCGCCTCCTCCGCCGTCACCCGGCGGTTGGTCAACAATATCTCCTGCGCCCGGCGCAGCCCGACATAGCGCGGCAGCATCCACGACATGCCGCCATCGGGCGTCAGCCCGACCGCGCTATAGGCGGCGGTGAAATGGGCGGACCGGGCGGCCAGCACGACGTCGCCGGCAATGGCGAGGCTGAAGCCCGCGCCGGCGGCCGGACCGTTGACCAGCACCAGCAGCGGCTTGGCCATGCGCAGCAGCCGGCTGACCGCCATATGCAGCGTCCCCGCCAGCTCACTGAGATGCGCCGGCACCGCCTCCCCCGCCGTCGCAAAGCCGCCCACATCGCCACCGCCGCAGAACAGCTTGCCCGTGCCGGTCAGGACGACGCAGCGGATCGCCGCATCGGTATCGCACCGGATCGCCGCCTCCAGCAACGCCCGCGCCATCGGCAGGCCAATGACATTGCCGGCTGCCGGCCGGTTGAGCGTCAGGGTGGCAATGCCCTGTTCCTGGATGAAGGAGAGAGGGGTGTCAGGGGCACCCGCATCGATAGCGGCGTGGGTCGTCTGTTCCGGCCCGACACCTGATTGCTCACCCATGATATCCTCTTCCTTGCCCCGTTGAAACCATCAGGATCATTATGCACTCAGGAGTGTATTGAACATCGCCGGGTTTCCTGTCAATGGGCGGGGATCAGATCATGGAGACGGCATGGAAAGCGCTTCCCCCTTCAGGACGGCGGCCCAGAAAGAAGCGGATCGCGCGGCCAAGCGCGCGGCGGTGCTGAGGGCGGCGGTGCGGATGTTCAACGAACGCGGCTTTCACGCGACATCGCTCGACGATGTCGCCGCCAGCCTCGGCATATCGAAGCGCACCATCTACCATTATCTGGCAAACAAGGACCGGGTGCTGCTGGAATGCATCACCATCGGCCTACAACAGCTGCTCGATGCCGCCGCCGCGTCGCGGCTTGAACCCGGAACCGGCCGCGACCGGCTGGTCACCTTCCTGCGCCGCTATGCAGAGATCAACATGGATGATTTCGGCCGCTGCGTCGTCCGCACCGGCGAGGAGGCGCTGGCGAAGGAGAGCCTGCCGCAATATCGCAAGCTCAAACGGCAGATAGACGACGCGCTGCGCGACATGATCCGCGATGCAGTCGCGGACGGGTCGATCGCCAAGGTCGATGTGAAGATCGCCGCCTTCACCTTCGCCGGGGCGCTCAACTGGCCGGGGCGCTGGTATGCCGCCGGGCGCGGCAAAACGCCCGAGCGCATCGCGGCGGACATGGTCGAGCTGCTGGTCGCGGGCGTGCTGCCGCGCGACTAGGAAAGGGTTTGCGAGCTCGCCTCCGGCGCATCCTCAAACCGCAAAATGCAAACACTCACGCCCCTTCGGCCAGCGCCGACCAGATCGCCTCGACGGTACGGATATTGTTGCGGGCCGCGCGGTAGATGCGGATGGTCATTCGGGTGGACCAGTCCGGCGGCGGCGGGGTGGGCGCGGCTCCATGGGCGCACAGGATGCTTTGCGGCACCCATCCCATGCCCAGGCCGCAACGCGCGGCGGTGAACAGGCTTTCGGCCAGCGAGGCGCGATAGACGGGCGCCAGCGTCAGCGGGGTCGGCACCGCCGCCATCATGCTGTCCACCACATGCGACATATAGGATGTGTTGGCATATTCCAGATAGGGGATGGCCGTGCCCGCCGCCGCCATCTGCGCCAGGTCCGCCGCCGTCAGCGCCACCCCGCCCGCTCCCACCGGCACCATGGCGTCGATGCCGATCTCCATGCTGGGAAATTCGTCGGGGTCGATGTCGAACGATACCGACGGATGATCATAGCTGATGAAGAAGTCGCTGCCGCCATTCAGCAGCCCGGCCAGATATTCCTCGACGGTACGGGTTTCGGCCACGCTCGATACTTCGAACGGGCCGACCCGGCGGCGCAGGTCGGCGCAGAGCTGCGGCAGGAAATAAAGCGCCAATGTATGCAGGCAGGCAACGCGCACGCCGGTGTCGGCGATGCGCGCATTGGCCATCGCCTTGCGCTTGGCGTCATGGGATCGCGCGACGATGTCCCGCGCGACCAGAATGAAATCCTCGCCCTCGGGCGTCAGCGAAACGGGTTGCTGCGAGCGGTCGAGCAATTCCGCCCCGACCCAGAATTCCAGCGACTGGATGCGCCGGCTAAAGGCCGATTGGGTGACGTGCCGCGCCGCCGCCGCGCGGGAGAAATTGCCGGATTCCGCCACCGCGATTAAATCTTCCAGCCATTTCAGCTCCATAAATCCCCTAATTTCAACCCTATGCGAAATTCGCATAGCCCGTCCCCGTTTTCGAATTAGCGCAGCGCGGCTTTTACTTCCATGGGGAAAGACAAATGGGGGTATAAAATGGGGGGTAATAATATGGCCAATTTACGTTCGACGCTGCTCGGCTTCACATGTCTGGCATCGATGCCGGCTCTGCTGGCGGCGCCGGCCTGGGCGCAGGAAGGGGAGACGCTGAACGCGCCCGCCGAAGCGGCGGCGCCGGCCGAAACCATCGTCGTGACCGGCTCGCGTATCGAGCGCGCGCTGGTGGATTCGCCCATGCTGCTGCAAATTTTGGGATCGGACGATCTGGAGGAAAGCGGCACCGTCGATCTGGCCGAAGCGATCACCGAACTGCCCGGCGTGTCGGCGTCCATCTCGCCGCAGAACAGCAATGACAGCATTCAGGCCTCCGGCCTGTCCAGCGTCAGCCTGCGCCGGCTGGGCGATGACCGCACGCTGGTCCTCATCAACGGCAAGCGCGCCGTGTCCAATTCGGGCAATTCGGATCGCGTCAGCCTTTCGACGCTGCCCAGCGGATTCATCAAGCGGACGGAAATCACCACCGGCGGCGCGTCCGCCGTCTATGGTTCCGACGCCATTGCCGGCGTCGCCAACTTCCTGATCGAGGATGATTTCAAGGGCTTCGAAGTCAGCGCGCGCTATCTGACGCCGGACGCGAGCGGCGGCGAAGACCAGGAATATAATGTAAAGGTCGGCCAGTTCTTCAACGATGATCGCGGCTATGTCCTACTCGCGGGCAGCTATCGCAGCGTCAACGCGATCCTCGCCGACGAGACGCGTCCCAAGTCGCTGCTGGCGCTCGAATTTGACGATCCCGATGCCGCATCCTCGAACAGCTTCGCCAATGAAATCGGCTCGCCCGGCTGCGACCCCGACAATGTCGAGCGGCATTGCCTCGTCGGTTCGTTCAGCGGCTCGACCCCCGGCGGCGTGTTCGAAGGCGGCGACGCCTGGTTCAAGGACGGCCAGTGGTTCAACGATGTCGACCGGTCCAAGCCCAATGGCCGCCTGCCCAGCGACCGCGCGGCCGGCCAGGATTTCTATTCCGACTATGACGGCTATAACACGCGACCGGGCATGTCGCTGATCGGCGCACGCAAGATGCTCAGCATCGGCAGCAACGTCACCTATAAATTCTCGCCCGCCTTCAACCTTTCGCTCGTCGGCCTCTATTCCTATGTCGATTCCAGCACGGCGGGCGGATATGAGACGCTGAACGACAGCGATACGTTCGGGCTGGACAACAAGACCATCGGCAATCTCTCTTCCAGCAACCCGTTCATTCCTCCCGAAGTGAAGGCGACGCAGAGCGGCAGCGTCGATTTCGATCGCTCGCTGGTGGAACTGGGCATTCAGCGCCGCCTCAACAAGCGCGAAACCGTCCGTTTCATGGGCGATATCAGTGGCGAGCTGAGCCAGAAGTGGGATTATCAGCTCTTCTCGACCTATGGCAAATTCGAGCAGCATCAAATCAACCTGAACGAATATAATCATCAGAAGGCGCAATGGGCGCTGGATGTCGAGCAGGTGGGCGGCGCCTTCCGCTGCAAAAATGCCGCCGCCCGCGCCGATGGCTGCGTCCCGCTCAATATTTTCGGTGAAGGCACGATCACGCCCGAAGCGGCCGACTATATCCGCTATACCGGCGATGCCCGTCAGACGCGGACGCAGTTCAGCGCCGGCGGCTTCGTGCGCGGCGATCTGTTCGACATCTGGGCCGGCCCGGTCAAGGCGGTGTTCGGCGTCGAATATCGTTATGAAGGCCAGGATACGCGCGGCGATCGCGACGGCGATCTCGTCGGCGGACTGGACGGCATTCCGGCGACGGACGATGTCGATCAGACCAGCCTTGCCATCTTCCCCGATCTCAAGTCGCACTATCGCGTCAAGGAAGCCTATGGCGAACTGGACGTGCCGCTGTGGGAGGACAAGCTGAACGTGCAGCTGGCCGGCCGCGTCGCCGATTACAGCACGGTCGGTCGTATCGTCAGCTATAATGCCGGCTTCACCTTCAGGCCGGTCGAGGATGTGCGGTTCCGCGGGCAATATTCGCGCTCGCAGCGTGCGCCCAACCTGACCGAATTCTTCTCCGCGCCCCGGCCCGACAACGACGATCTGAACGATCCGTGCGAAGGGCTGATGGCGGACGGCACCGGCATCAAGGCGCCGACCAGCGCCGGCGGTTCCAGTGCCGACCTGGCGGTGCTCACCGCCAACTGCCGCGCGGAACAGGGTATTCAGGCCTATTTCGCCAATCCCGACAATGCCGGCATGGCCTTCACCGATGGCAGCAACTCGACCCAGGGGCCGAACGCGGGCAATCGCAACCTCAAGGAAGAAACGGCCGACAGCTACACCTTCGGTGTCGTCGCCACGCCGCGCTTCCTGCCGGGGCTGGTGCTGGCGGTCGATTATTATCGCATCTCCATCAAGGACGCGATCACCGCCATCGAAACGCAGGATACGGTCGATCTCTGCTACACGGCGACCGACTATCCGAACAACAAGTTCTGCGACGTCATCACCCGCAACCCGATCGACGGCGGCATTGACGAGGTTATCAACTATCAGGAAAATCTCGACCGCGAACGGGTGGAGGGTATCGACGCCACGCTGATCTACAAGATCAAGCCCGGTTTCATGCCCGGTCGCTTCAACATCGACCTGCGCTATACCCATTATCTGACGCAGGAAGTGAGCTTCACCGGCATCGGCGGCAAGGTGCTGACCAACTCCGCGTTGGGCGAAATCGGCTCGCCCAAGGATGAACTGCGCGCCAAGCTCGGTTACAAGATTGGCGGCTTCAACCTCGTCTATACCATGACCTATCAGGGTGGCGGCGTGGACGATGTGGTCGGCGCCGGCAAGCCGGGGGATGACCGCTATTACAAGGTCAAGGGCGTGGACCTGCACCGCATCTATGCCTCCTATGACTTTGGCGCCGACAAGCAGTTCCGCCTGTCCGGCGGCGTCAACAATCTGTTCAACACTTACGGTCCCCTCGTCCCGACGGGCCTGAATTATGGCGACACCAGCAACATCGTGAGCGCGCTCAATGATGCGGCCGGCCGGGAATTCTATATCGGGCTGCGCGCCCGCTTCTGATCCCGCTTCTCCCTGCGGCAGGCGGGCCATCGTCCGCCTGCCGCATCACGACATTCAGCCAAGGAACAAGGATGATGACCGCAGGGATGAGGGCATGGCGGCTGGCGCTGGCCGGATGGCTGATGACGCTCGTCCCGGTGCCGGTTCTTGCGGCAGAGGCGCCCGCCCCGTCCCCGCCAAGGGCGATGAACGCGGTGGATTTCGTCGAACTGCCCCGGCTGGCCGGTCCGCGCCAGTCGCCCGACGGCCGCCACATCGTCTATATCCGCTCCCACACCGACTGGGCGAAGAACAAGCATCGCGACGACTATCTGCTCGCCGACGCGGCGACCGGGGACGCGCGCCTCCTGTCCGACTGGCCGCGCAAGGATGACAGTCTTTCGTCGGTCAGCTGGGCGCCCGACAGCGGCAGCTTCGCCTTCACCATGGAGGGGAAGGACGACGATCATGACCAGATCTATCTTTATGACATAGCCGCCAAGTCCCTGACCCGCCTGACGGCGCAGGACAGCCGCGTCACCGACATCGCCTGGAGCGCCGACGGCGCCTCCCTCTATTTCCGCGCCCGCGCCGCCGATCCGGTGCCCGCCGCACTGCGCAAATTTCGCATCAAGCCCTATGATGTGTCCGCACCCTATCGGCTGTGGCGGTTCGATCGCAAGGACGGGTCGACCCATGCCGTCGCCGCGACCGAGGGCCAGTCCGTCACCGACTATGCGCTGGCCCGAGACGGCAGCCGCATCCTGCTGACGCTCCAGCCCGACGGGGCGCACTATGGATCGGTCGACCGCGAATTATGGCTGCACGACATCGCCACCGGCACCCTCCAGCGGCTCACCCATAATCGCTATGCCGAAAAGCAGGCGCGGCTCGCCCCCGACAATCGTCGCTTCGCCTATATCGCCACCGTCAATGACAAGGGCGAACCCTATTATGAGGATAATCTGTTCCTCCAGTCGGTCGGCGACGCCGCGCCGCAGCTGCTGACCGCCGATGGCGCGATGGAGGTGCTGGACTTCGCCTGGGATCGGCAAGCCGACAGCCTGACGCTGCTCGCCAATATCGGCCTGCGCAACATGCTGTTCCGCCTGTCGGTCCGGCCCCGGTCGCTGACGCAGCTGACCGATGGCGACCGCACGCTGACCAGCTGGCATTATGATCCGCGCTCCGGCAGCCATGTCGCGCTCGTCGCCGACGCCGCCAGTCCGGGCGAGGTGATGATGATGGGCGCCGGCGAAACGGCGCTGCGCCCGGTCACGCACGACCATGCCACGCTGAGCCAGCGTTTCCTGCTGCCGCGCCAGACGGCCTTCCGCTGGACCGGCCGCGATGACCAGCCGCTCGAAGGCCTGCTCGTCTATCCGGTGAACCATCGGCCCGGCACCCCCTTTCCGCTGATCACCATCACTCATGGCGGCCCGCGTTCCTCCTCGCAGATCGGGTCCTGGAACATGTCGCGCGCGGTGCCGGTGTTCGCGGGACAGGGCTATGGCGTCTTCCTGCCCAATCATCGCGGCGGCACCGGCTATGGCGACGCCTTCCTGCGCGACATGGTCGGCCGCTATTTCAACCACGCCCATCTCGACCTGCTCGACGGCGTCGACGCGCTGGTGGCGCAGGGGCTGGCCGATCCCGACCGGCTGATCGCCATGGGATGGAGCGCGGGCGGTCATATGACCAACAAGCTCATCACCATCACCGACCGCTTCAAGGCGGCCTCGTCCGGCGCCGGCGCGGCCGACTGGATCTCGCTCTATGGCGAAAGCGACGTGCGCGACAATCGCACGCCCTGGTTCGGCGGCACCCCGTGGGAAAAGGACGCGCCGCTCGAAAATTATGCGGAACAGTCGATCCTCAAGGATGCGTGGCGGGTCAAGACCCCCACCCTCTTCTTCAGCGGCGGCGAGGATGAACGGGTGCCGCCGACCCAGGCCATCCTCATCTATCGCGGCGTGCGCGACGCCGGCGCGCCCACCCATCTCTATGTCGGCGAGGGCGAGCCGCATAATTTCCGCAAGCCCGGCAATCAGTTGTTCAAGATCAATGCCGAACTGGACTGGTATGCCCGGCATGTGACCGGTACGGCCTATCAGCCGGTTCTGCCGCCCACGCCCCAAGACGCTTCACCCCCAGCGGAAGGCTGATGCCCCATGTCCCTTGACGGTTCCCAAGACGGTCTGATGCCCGCCCCCCTGATCAGCAATGACATCGTCACCTTCGGCATCTTGTGCGCGATTTTGGGGCTGTTGTTCCACCTGCGGGCGCGGGGCGGGGTGTGGGACCGGATCTTCACCTTCCTGCCCATCATCCTGCTCTGCTATCTCCTCCCCTCGCTGCTCGCGAGCTTCGGCGTCATCGCCCCGGGCGAGGAAGGGCTGTGGCCGACCGCGAAAAACTACTTCCTGCCCGCCGCGCTGATCCTGCTGACGCTCAGCACCGACCTCAAGGGCGTGTGGGGGCTTGGGCCGAAAGCGATCATCATGTTCGTCACCGCCACCATCGGCGTGGTGATCGGCGGCCCGCTCGCGATCCTGATCGTCGGCAGCTTCAGTCCCGAAACCCTCGGGGGCAGCGGCGCCGACGCGACCTGGCGGGGCCTCGCGACGCTGGCGGGCAGCTGGATCGGCGGCGGCGCGAACCAGACCGCGATGCTGGAGATTTTCGGCTATAATCCAGAGCTTTACTCCGCAATGGTCGCTGTCGACATCGTCGTCGCCAATATCTGGATGGCGGTGCTTCTCTATGGCGCCGGCATGTCGGCGCGGATCGACCGCTGGCTCGACGCCGACGCCAGCGCCATCGCCACGCTGCAACGGCGCATGGCCGATTACAGCCAGTCGGTGCAGACGGTGCCCACGCTCGAACGGCTGATGGTGCTGCTGGCGCTGACCTTCGGCGGCGTGGGGCTGGCGCATCTGGGCGCGGGCATCCTGTCGGAGACGATCGGCGCCATTCCCGCGCTTGCCGAAAGCGTGCTGGCCAGCGGCTTTTTCTGGGTCGTCGTCATCGCGACCAGCTTCGGCCTGACGCTCAGCTTCACCCGCGCCCGCGCGCTGGAAGGGGCCGGCGCGTCCAAATTCGGGTCGGTCATGATCTTCCTGCTGGTGGCGGTGATCGGCACGCGCATGGATATTTTCAAGCTGGCCGACAATCCCATGCTGTTCCTGGTCGGGCTGGTCTGGATCCTCGTCCATGTGACCTTGCTGCTGCTGGTCGCCCGCATCATCCGCGCGCCCTTCTTCTTCGTGGCGGTGGGGAGCAAGGCGAATATCGGCGGCGCGGCCTCCGCGCCCGTGGTCGCCGCGGCCTTCCACCCGGCTCTTGCGCCGGTGGGCGTGCTGCTGGCGGTGCTGGGCTATGCCATGGGCACCTATGGTGCGATCCTCTGCGCCCAGCTGATGCAGATGGCGGCGCCCTGACGCCCGGCGCCTGCTTGCTTTCGTCTTCCGTCATTCACCAACAAAAAAAGACCGGATCGCATGACACAGACATCTCCCAGCCGTCAGGCCTTTTGCATCAGTGACTCGCCCTCGCTGTTCGTTCCCGAATGGGAGGAGCCGGTGCTGGCCCGCGCCATGCTGTCGCTCGTGCCCGCGCCGATGCCGACCGTCCATTATGTCGGCGCGGCCAAGGGCGACCAGCCCGACCGCCTGCTCGCCTTCTACAATCTGGCCGAGCGGATCGGCTTCCGCCCGCGCACGCTCAATCTGTTCGCGCCGCTGACCGACGACCCGGCCCTGTTCTTCGAAGGCGCCGACATCATCTATGTCGATGGCGGATCGACCCGCAACCTGCTGGCGCTGCTGCGCGAATGGCGCGCCGACGAAGCGATCCGCCGCGCCTATGATCGCGGCGTGCTGCTGGCGGGCGCGAGCGCGGGGGCGAACATGATGTTCGACTGGGGCATGACCGACTCCGTACGCACCCGCATCGATCCTATTGCCGGGCTTGGCATATTGCGCGGCACGATCGGCGTTCATCACAACGCCAACCCGCTCCGCCCGACCGCCTTCAGCGCCTTCCTGCGCGACCCCCGCGCCACCGCCCCTGCCTTCGTCATCGACGATGGCGTCGCGCTCCATTTCGTCAACGGCGTCCACGCCGGCACCTATCGCCGCCGCGAAGGCGCGAAGTGGGCCTGCTACGGCACCGACCCGCAGGAGGCGGCCGACAGGCCGGCACACTGATCGCGCCCTGATCGCCGAGGTCCAGACCCGCGCGGCGATCCTATTTTGGCCTGACCAGTGTGTTCGCAGCCTTTCACAAGATCGCGCGTAAATTCAACGACTTGCAAAAACGCAAAACAAGCGTTGAGTGTCGCACCCCTGTTGCGTTTCCTATTTCACGGGTCATCGCTGGTCAGTCCACTTCCGCCAGCGGCACCCGGTTGTTGAGCGCCGTCACTTCCGCCGCGTCTCCCTCCAGCGCGATCTGCGCCGTCAGCGCCTCCGCCTTCATTCCGGCCGGCAGTCTCAACCGCAGCTGCGTGGTGCGCGGCTTGAGGTCGAGCGGGGCTTCAAGCGGCGGGATGGCGACGCTCGCCACGATCCGCCCCGCCGCATCGCGCAGGCTCGCCTGCCCCGCCGGCGCGGGCTGGCTGCCCAGGCTGTGGACCGTCAGCCGCACCTCGCGTCCCTTCACCGTCACATCGTTGCGGCCGATGCCGATATCGGGCCGCTGCTCGACCGGCGTCGTCGGCCGCACCAGCTCCAGCGTGTAGACGGTGGTGGTGCCGGGCGTGAAGCTGACCGGCATACCGGCGCTGCGCTCCAACGCCAGCTCGACCGGCGCGCCGGCCGGCACCAGCGTCTTGCCTTCGTCGGTGCTGGTGAAGCGCTGCACCCGCCAGATGCCGGCCGTCACATTCCAGGTCGACATGGTCGCCGGCTGATCGACCGAGGACAAATTATAGCCCATCACCCGCAGCCTGTCGGCCTTGGCACCGGGCAGCAGGATGGCGACCTGCTCGGCGCCGTCGGGCCGGTCGAAGCGCCAGCTGACATAATGGGAGGGGTAATGGGTGTTGCGCCGCAGCGCGACCGCGCCCAGCCGCTCGCGCTGGAGAATGTCGCTGGGCGAATCCACCCGGTCGGACCACCAATGGCCTTCGGTCAGCATATAGTCCTGCTGCATCCGTTCTTTCAGCGCGTCGCTGTGCAGCGCCTCCAGCGCCTGGGTGTCGCCGGTTGCCGCCCAGCGGGCATAGCGGGCAAAGCCGCTCTCCCCCTTCGACGCCGCCAGCTTGCTGCGCCACGCCTCGCCGCCCGGCAGCGCGTCGAACAGATTGCCGCCCATCTCCGACAGCGCGCCGGGTCCGCCCTTGCCCACCCGGCTGGTGATCGGCGCCAGATATTTCTGATCGCCCGTAAACTTCCACGCCGCCCAGGCGGTCTGCAACGGAATGCTGGCGCCGCCGCCGTCGCCCACCCGTTCCTTGTCGGAATACCAGTTGATCTCATTGGGATAGGACCAGAGGCCCTTGGCATCCTGCGTGCCATGGGCGAGCAGCCCGTCGACCAGCCCCGTCACCTGCGACACCGCCACCGGATGGGCGTTGAACGCGCCCAGGATGGTCGGCACATGCATCACCGTCCAGGCATAGGGTTTCTGCCAGGCCCAATGATCGTCGCGATAGATTTTGCGCCCGCCATACCAGCTCGACGCGAAATGGAGATGCCCGGCGGGATTGCGCAGCAGCACGCGCGAAAGCCCGTCGACATTGTCCATCAACCGCTCCACCGCCAGCGGCTCGCCCCAGTTGAGGTAGAGCCGCTCGGCATTGCTGTTCAGCCCCTCCTCATAGACATGCAGCTCGTCGGTCTCGATATGGCTGAGGCCGTTGACGATCATGCCATTTTTATAGACCGCGTCGGAAATGGCGCGCAGCGACGCGTTGATCTTGTCCGGGTCCACACCCATCAGCGCCAGCCCCGGCCATTGCTGGGTCAGATCGGTATCGTCGGACAGGCCGCCGCCGAAATCGCCATAGGGCACCTGGCGATTGTCGATCCACCAGTTGACGAAGCGGCGGACGGCCTTGAGATCCTCGACCTGCCGATAGGCCCAGCCCGGCACCCCCGCCGGCACCGGCGGCAGCGTCACGTCGGGATAATTTTCCGGCCGGTAATTGATGTCGGCCCAATAGGTGCGCGCCAGCCGGTTGTCGGGATCGACCCGCAGCAGGTCGCTGATATCCGCGAACAGCCGGTCATAAAGCGGCGCCCGGCGCGAGGCGGTATGTTCCTCGACCAGAAAGCCCCAATTATCCTTCACCTGATTGAAGCGGTCGGCGACATGCTCCGCCTTGGCCGCCTCGCGCGGCTTGAAGACCAGGCGAATGCGCGCGCCCTCGATACTGTCGGCGTCGAAGTCGGGCGCGGCCGAGGCGATGCTGAGATAGAGGGAATCGTGCGAGAGGATGCGATCCCGCAGGTCCAGCCACACAGTCCGCGCCTCGCCCGGACGGACCGACACCGACAGGTCGATCATGTCCCTCGCCGGCCAGATCGGATCCTTGACCCGGATGTTGAGCGGCACCAGCCCGCGCGCGTCCGGCTTCACCTTCAGCGCCGGCAGATCGATGGCGATCCCGTCCAGCCCGTCATGGATATTCTGCCAGCCATAGTCCCAGGCGCGGGCAACCGGCTGATCGGCGGGGGCAGGGCCGAAGCTTGCCGGAATGAGGATATGGACGATCGGCTCCGCGCCCGCGATCCGCTGCGCCTCGCCCGCGCCGCCCGCCGCCCCGGCGCCGACGGCCGCCTTCACCCCCGATGTCGGCATGGCGATGACGGTGCTGCGCTCCTTGGCCGGATAGCGGCCGGCGATGAAGCGCTTGAGCGGATCGAGAATCGCCAGGTCGGGCGCGGTCTTGCTGCGGATGCTATAGTCGAGCTGGAAACTGCCCGCCGGCACGTCTCCGGCCGAGACATTATAGGCCCAGATTTCCTGGATCGGCTGTTCCTGCATGACATTGGTGAAGCGCAGCAGGCCGCCTTCGCGCGGGGCAAAGCTGTCGACGCTGCGCACCACGCCCTTGGGCCGGGTGGCGAGCGTCACCGGCTTGCCCTCCCCTTCCCAGCTCAGCGTGCCATAGGCCGCGCCCCGCAGTTCGACGCGGTTGACCTGCTCCCCCTGCGGGATGGTCAGCGCATAGCTTTTCCCGCCTTCGACATAGACATTCCAGTCGGGCAGCTGGAAATAATCATCGCGTCCCGGCAGGCGCGATCGGTTGTAGACGCCGGGCCAGGTGGTTTCGGCGATGCCGTCCACCCCTTTCCACATCCATTGTTTGAGATCCTTGGCGTCGGCAAACTCCACTTTCCGCACTCGCGTCACCGGTGCGTCGAGCGGCGGCGGCGACTGGCGATCCCATCCGAAGCGGTGCAGCCAGGCGGCACGCCGATCGGCCTGCGCGGGCATCGCCGTTGTCACCTCCGCCTGCTTGTTGGCGAGCGCCGCGACGGCATCAGCGCCGAGCAGCCGGTCATAGACGCGGATCTCGTCCAGGTCCGACCCGCGCATATAATTATAGCGGCTCTGCACCTGATGGGGCGACAGGACGCGCCCGGCCATGCCGAAACTGTCCAGCCCCGCGTCAAGGTCCGCCTTCTGCGCCTTGCGCGCAACCTCGCGCCCGTCGACGAACAGCCGCACCCCGACCGTCTCGTCCCAGCCAAAGGCGATATGATGCCAGGCCGCCGGATCGATCGGCTGGTCGAGCGTGAAGGACAGGCGCAGGCGCGACAGATTGGCGTCGGTGACGAAGGCGTCGAAGCCCCGGCCATTCCAGTCGATGCGCAGGAACGCCATGTCCCAGCTGCTATGATCGGCATAGCCGGCGCGGAAGATGACGAAGGGCGCTTCGCCCGGCTTGTCCCGCGCCCGCCAGAAAAAGGCCAGCGTACCGCGTGCCGCCTGCATATTGCCCGGCGCTTTCCACGCGACATAGCCATCATCGGCCCAGTGCGCTGCGCCGCCGACCGCGCCATCGGCGACGACATCGACATTGCTGCGAAAGTTGGGCTGGCGCTCGCCGCCGGCGACATCGGCGTCCAGACTGTGGTCGGCCGACACATGGAAGAGCAGCCCCTCCTGCTGCGTCCCCTGCGCCTGAGCCGTGCCGCTCAACAGCGCAATGGCGAGGACGAAGGGCGAACAGCTATGCAGGGTCAAGTCTCTCTCCTCCAGTTGCAGCCGGCCATCATGGCCTTATGGCACGCCCGGCGTGGAACGAGGGCGCACATGGCTTGCCGTTGACCCCTGACTATGGGAAACCGGTGTCATGAGCAAGCGCCAAGCCGCTGCTTTGGCAAGAGGAGTGGAAAAGAGGATGGAGCATGTCACACGCCGCGCCGCCATGGTCGGCACAGCCGGGCTGCTGGTCGCGGCGGCCGCCCCACCGGCAAAGCGCCTTGGAAAAGCGGAGATCTGGCAGTTCGACCGGCTGGATCGCATCGGCGGTCATGCCGTCCGGCGCATGGGCGATCCCCGCATCGTCGACAGCCCCTATGGCCGCGCCACCCTGTTCGACGGCAAGGACGATGCGCTGTTCATCGACAGTCATCCGCTGGCAGGAGCAACGCGTTTCACCTTCGAAGCGCTGTTCCGGCCCGAAGGCGGCGCATTCGAACAACGCTGGTTCCATCTGGAGAGCCGTGAAAACCCGCCCGTCGAACCGGGCAAGGGCGGCACCCGCATGTTGTTCGAGATCCGCGTCGTGGACGATCAATGGTATCTCGATGCCTTCATGACCGGACAGGGTTATAAGCAGGTGCTGATCGTGCCGGAGAAACGCTTCCCGGTCGGCCGCTGGTATCATGTCGCGCAAAGCTATGACGGCAGCCACTACCGCTCCTACGTCGATGGCGTGTTGCAGGCGGAGGCCGCCATGCCCTTCACCCCGCAGGGGCCGGGCACCGCCTCGGTCGGCATTCGCATGAACCGCGTCAATCCCTTTAACGGCACGGTGGCGCGCGCCGCCTTCACCCGCGACGCGGCCCTGCCGCCCGACAGCTTCCTGCTGAGTCCGCGCGGCTGATGCGCAGCCCGGCGCTTTCCTCTGCGCTTTGCCCCGGCTTGGTCCGCGCACAAGGAACCGGCAAGGGCCAGCGGCCGTTGCGATCGGATCAGTGTAGCGGGAGAGAAAGCGTGCTGAAGATCCTAGCCCCCCTGTCGGTCGCCGCCGCCCTCGCCGCCTGCGCGCCAAGCGATCAGGCCGACTCCGGCGATTCCGACTTCGCCCCCAGCAACAGCAGCGTCGGCACCGTGCCCGATGGTGCGCCAGGCCAGGGCGCCGGCAGCGTCATGACCGATGGTGAAACCAGTACGCGCGGCGCGGTGCAGGCGCAGGACGCACCGACCGCCACGCGCGGTTCCTCCGCCCCCGGCGCAGCCAAGCAGGATGAGTCAGGGCGGTGAGCGATGCTGCGGCCTGGGCCGCTCATCCTGTGCCGGCACCGTACCCGTAGGCGGGCGCGAATCCGGGTCGGGGGCCGTCAGGCTGCTGTAAGCCATGAACGCCACGATCAGCAGCGTGAGCAACAGCGCCGCCCAGGCCAGTCGCTTGGCACCGACCCGCCGTTGCCGCTCGCTCACCTCCTTCATCGGTCCATTCTCCGCCGCGCGGCTTGGGCGATGAGCGCCTGATCGGCGGCTTCGGAAATTTCGGCCATCTATCGTCTCCTGCCCGTCAGATCGGATCGAACGGCAGCACCGGCACGGCGCCCCCTCCGCATGCCAACGTGCCGCTCCGCTGCTGGCTCCATCGCCCGCAGGGTCAGGCAGGCTTTGCTGCCGTGAAACGTGCAGGGGGCGGCACATGCCGTGTGCCGGCCTGAGTTGCTTCAGGCGCTGGTGGCGAGCGGCAACTTGCTAAAATCAACCTATGTTATCTTTGGGCAAATAGTTGATTTCGTTCCGCTATTGAGGTTCGACTTAACCTATCTGTAACCTGCGAAAGAATAGAGCAGAATTCATCGGCCGGCATTGGCCGTATAGGGGCTTCGTCATTTCCGTGGACATCAGCTTTCTGCGCCGTCGCTGGCGTACCATACCGGCTGCGGTGGTGCCGCTGACCGCACTTGCGGCGGTCGCGCTCATCACCTGCGCGACCTTGGTGGCGCTGCTGGTCGTGAAGATGGACGCGCGCGCGGCGCAGGAGAAACAGCGCATGGTCGCGGGCGCGCTGGTGCGGGAGACCAGCAGCCTCAAAGCGTCGGCGCGGGATTATTCCCGGTGGGACGATGCCGTCGATCATCTCTATGGGCAGCTGGATCGTGCATGGTTGTCCTCCAATTATGGCGGGGTGCTGCCGCTCTTCATCCTGGGGGCGGAGGGCGAGACGCTCTACCAGTGGGAACCGACAAAAGCACGCAAGGCGCCGCTGCGCGTCAGCGCGCCCGATGCCTGGCGCGAGGTGATGCGACGCCTGCCCAAGCGGGTCGGCGGCAACCGCCATGTGGAGATCGAACCCTTTTTCGGTCTTTACCGCGGCCGGCCGGCCATGTTCGCCGCCGCCCCCATTCTGCCCTTCACCGATTCGAGCCCCCTGCCGACGGGACCGCTGCGCTATACCGTCATCATCCACCTGCTCGACCGCACCCTGTTCAAGCAGTGGGAGCAGGCCTATCATCTGTCCGACATTGGCTGGGTGCCCGCCGGTCAGGCAGAGGTCGGCGACGCGGCCAAGGCGATCGCCACGCCTGCCGGGGAAACGCTGGGCCATATCATCTGGGTACAGACGAGGCCGGGCCTTGCCAGCGTGACCAGCCTGTCCTGGCTGCTGATCGGCGCGGCCATTCTCTTCATCCTCTTCTATCTTGCCGCCTGCGTGTCGATCAACCGCATCCACAATTCGCTCGCCGCCGGTCGCCGCGCCGCCGAACGCCTGTCGGAAGAACGGGAAGCGGCGCGACTGGCCGCCGAGCAGGCGAAGGCGGAAGCGGCGCGGCTCGCGGCGCGGGAGGCGGATGAACAGGCGGCCCACCGGCTGGCCCTGCGCAATCTGGCGCAGGACGTCGCCACCACCCTGTCGGGCAGCATCGGCAATCTGGCGCAAAGCCTGCTCCATCGCGCCGACGAGCTGGAAAGCAGCGCCGGCAGCACCAATGCGGCGCTGACCGAACTTCTGTGCGGCGCCGACATCGTGCGCGACCGCAGCCGCGCATCGGCCGACGCCGTGCGGATGATCGAGGCCAATGTGCAGGAACTCGGCATCGCCATCGCCCAGATCAAGGATCAGGCCTTCGCCACCCAGGCGACGATGAAGCGGACAGAAGCGGAATCGCAGGCCGCCGTCGAAGCCAATCAGCGGCTTCAGCAGGAAGTGTCCGGGATCGATCTCGCCACCCGTTCCATCGGCCAGGTGGCGCGCCAGACCAATTTGCTGGCTCTCAACGCCCGGATCGAAGCGGCGCGGGTCGGCGAACAAGGCAATGGCTTCGCCGTCGTCGCCAATGAGATCAAGACGCTCGCCAATGAGGCCGGCAGCATGGCGGGCGAGATCGAGCGGCGGACCACCGCCGTCAGCGATGCCGCCGCCTCCGTCACGCCGTTGCTCAGCCTGCTTCATATGCTGGTGCATGATCTTGACGAGAATGTGTCGGAAACCTCCTCCGCCGTGCAGCGTCATCATGACGGCGCGCGCACCATCTTGGCGTCGAGCGAGCGGGTCGGCAGCAATGCCGATGCGGTGCACGAAGCGGTGAGCGCAATCGTCCGCCAGTTGAGCGCCGTCAAAAGCAACGCCGACCATACGCTGCGCGTCGGCGCCGATGTCCGCAACAGCGCCAGCGAACTGGCGGAACAATTCGCCCAGATTATCGAGCGCCTGCGCGCCGCCTAAGGACGCCTTCCGATGCTTTGCCGCCTGCCGATATTCGGCGCCGTCCTGCTTGCCTCAATCCCGGCGGCCCATGCAGCGCCACTGCCCGACGCCGATGCCGGCGGAGACATTATCGTCACCGCGCAGCGCCGGGCCGAAACCATTCAGACCGTGCCGGTGGCCATCGCCGCCTTTGATGAGAATTTCATCGACCGGACCCGGCTGGACGACATCAAGGATGTCGTGACCTTCACGCCCGGCTTTTCCGGCAATTCGGACGACAGCTATATCGACAGCCTCGCCATCAGGGGCATCACGTCCAATGATTATGGCGTGGGCGGCGATCCTTCGATCGGCATCTTCAAGGACGGCGTCTATCAGGGGCGATCCGGCTCCGCCGTCACGTCGCTCTATGACATAGACCGGGCCGAAGCGCTGCGGGGGCCGCAGGGCTTTTTGTTCGGCCGCAACGCCATTTCCGGCGCGATCAGCATCATCACCAACAAGCCCGATCCGACCACCACCGCCGGCCATGTCTATCTGGGCTATGCGAGCTTCGACCGGGTCGACGCGGAAGCGGCCGTCAACCTGCCGCTGGCGGACAGCTGGGCCTTGCGCGTCGCGGGCTATGCAACCCGCTATGACGGCTGGGTGGACAATCGGTTCACGCCCGATCGCAACGACCGGCTGATGGGCGGCAGCAAGCAGGCGGCGCGCGCCAGCCTGCGCTATCGCAGCGATCCGGTCGACATTCTCCTGTCCGCCGAACATGAACGCCGCCGGCTCGACGGCACACCTTATCGTGCCTCCAATGCCGATCGCGAGGTGTTGGATTATCTGAGTGACGCGCTCGGCCAGGACATCGTCATTCGCGGATCGGACCGGGATGTCGACACCGATCTGATCGCGCCACAGGATCGCGGCGACATCAGCAGCCTGACGGGATCGATAGAGGTCGATCTGGGCTTCGCGCGCCTGACGTCGCTCACCGCTTTCCGCACGGCGCGCTTCTATTATCTTGAGGATTATGACGGCACGCCGCTGGTGCTGGGCAATTATGGCCAGCGGCAACGCACCCGCTATGGCAGCCAAGATCTGCGGCTGGTGTCGGCCGATGGGCAGTCGCTCACCTGGTCGGCGGGCCTGTCCGTCTATCGGGAGAAGGTCCGGGCACGCTTCACCAATGAGGCGGCGGAGGATCTGGTCTGCGTCGCGGGCTATGGCTATGCCGATTGCGACGCGTTGACGACCGATCTCTATGGAACGCCCTACAGCCCCGCGCCGGGCGGCCTGCTGGTCGACGTCAATGATGTGGTGTCGCGCAACAGCGGATGGTCGCTGTTCGGGGACATGAACTATGCGATAACGCCAACGCTGACCGGCGGCCTCGGCCTGCGCTACAGCCGCGACCGCAAGCGCTTCAGCCTGGACGTGCTGCCGTCCGACAGCAGCCTCGGCAATCTCTGGACCTTTCCCTTTTATACCGACGGGCCGGTGGAGGCCGACCGGCAATGGGCCGGGCTCAGTCCGCGCCTCTACCTCCGCTACGCGCCCAATCCGGATGTGAATGTCTATGCCAGTCTGACGCGCGGCTATAAGGCGGGCGGCTTCGGCTCCTTCACGGTGGAAGCACCGGCACCCATCGAGCCGTTCGGCCCGGTGCCCGAAGGCACCCGCCCCGATGCCTTCGCGCCGGAAACGCTCTGGAGCAAGGAGCTGGGCGTCAAGGGCCGGATGCTGAACGGCACGCTGTCCTACGACGTGACCGCCTTCCACTATGTCTACCGCAATCTACAGACCGTCTTCTTCGACACGGAAACCCGGACACAGACGGTCATCAATGTCGGCAAGGTGACGGGCATCGGCGTCGAAAGCAGCCTGCGTTGGAAGCCGAGCCGCTATTTCGATCTGTCGGGCCATGTCACCTGGACGCGCACGCGCAAGCAAGGGGATCGCGACTGCGCCGCTCACGATTGCGGGGGGCTGCCCAACCCCATCTGGTCGAGCGCGGGCGTCGCCACCATCCGCTATCCCTTCGGTGCCGACGAAATCTATCTGCAAGGCGAATGGAGTTATGAGGGGCAGCGGCGGGAGAGTTTCGACTGGCGCGGCATCACCCGGCGCGATGCGCCGATGCTGGTCAATCTGCGCCTTGGCTATGCCATGGGCGAGAGGCTGGAGCTGGTCGGCTATGTGCAGAATATCTTCGACCGCAGCTATGTTCGGGGCGCGGAAAATGGTGGCGACCTGACGCCGGCCAATAGCTGGGGCGTGGGCCAGCCGCGCAGCTTCGGCATCGACCTGCGGATGCGCTACTGAACCGACGCCGCCGCCTTAGCGGTTGAGCCGGTGCAGAATAGCCGCGCGCAGTCGCCGCGCCTCGACCAGGCTGAGCGGCGCCAGCGGCCCCTGCACATGGCGCGGCAGATGATCGCGCGCCTGTTCGGGCGGGCCAAAGACATAATGATCGAACAGCGCGCGCCAGCCGGCGCGTTCGGCTTCGGGCCTGTCGCGCAGGCTCAGCATCGCATGGAGCAGCGAGGCCATCGGCGCATCGATATGGTCGGGAACGCTGTCCCACCAATAATTCATCATGATGTTGAAGCCGTCGAGCGCCTCGACCTGATGCCACCAGAGCGCGGGGTAAAAGAGCATGTCGCCCGGCTCCAGTTCGGCGACTTCGCTGGCGGCCAGCGCGTCGGCAAAGCGGGGATAGCGTTCCGGGTCAGGCGCGGCGGGATCGACCATGCTGACCACCTGCCCGCCCGGCGTCGGCTCCAGCGGGCCGGGGTAGAGATTGCTCACCTGATCGGGCGGAAACAGGGTGAAGCGCCGCCGCCCGACAAGACAGCAGGCCAGATTATGCGACGCATCATAATGGGTGGCCGCCACGGTACGGTTGCCGATCCACAGGCTGACCGTCGGGACCGCAGCGCCGAACATCGGCGGCAGGTCATTGTCGGCACGCAGCCCGGGAAAATAGCGATCCACATCGGTCGATCCGATATAGATGGCCGGACCGGCATCCCCCTGCGCCGCGATCCGGTCGAGATAATCGCCCAGAGGCGCGCGGCTGCGCTCGAAATTGAAGCCGGTCAGGGCATCGTCATAGAAAAAGCGCCCGCCCGCCGTCTGTGCGCCGATATAGCCGGTAACGGGCGACCCGCCATAATGCCCCAGCAACTGGTCCATGGCCGCGCGGGCCGAGTGCCGGCCGGCTGCCACCAGCGGCCAATGACCGACAAAGCCCGACAGGATCGCCGGACGCTGCTCCGCCATCAGCGCCTCCAGCCAAGCATCCGAAAGATCGGACGCGGCTATCCGGCGGGTCTGCCGCGGCGCGCTGGTCACGCTGCCAGCAGCGCCCGTTTGCGGGCAATCAGAAGCTCGACATTACCGAGCGAGCTGCGGATCGCATAAGCGAGATGGAGTGCGCCGGCGCGATGCAGCGCGACCAGCGCATCGGGATCGAGCGTGGCAAGCCGCTCCGCATCGATGGTGAAGCGATCGCCCACGACATAATGGCGCCCCTCCTCCAGCTCTATCTCCAGCGCCACCGGCGCGATCAGCCCGGCCGCTTCGAACGCGTCGAACATCGGCCGCGTTGCCGCATGGCCTTCATGAATGGTGCGCAGCGCGTCGGCCACGCCATCGAGATAAGGGCTGTTGCCGCCATGCGGCAGGAACAGCCGGTCGCCCTCCGCGCCCACGCGGGGATCGTCCAGATCGACATGGATCATCGGCCCGGCATCGCCCTCTCCTGCCGGCATCCCGATCAGAAAGGGGCCGCGCCGATGAACGGCGGGTATGTAGCGGGCGGTCCAGCGCGCCCCGTCCAGAAACAGATTTTCGTCCCGATCCAGCCCCAGAAGGACGAGCAATTGCCACTCGCCCTCCGCATCGCGGGCGATCAGGATCGGATAATCGCGCTGCGCCGCTTCGATCTCGGTCGGGAAGATCAGCGTCTGATTGACCGCATCGCCGAAGGCCGCACCGCTTAGCGGCGTCACGCACAGATCGGCATGGGTGACATTGTTCAGCGGCGCGGTTCTTCTCATCTTCCATCCTGCAAGCGGCGCGGGCATGTCGCGCTTTATTAAGAGAAAGCAGTCGCTTGCCGCGTCGTCAACAGCCGAGCCGGGGCCGCCCTGTCAGCGGCCCCGGCCATCGGTCAGAAGCGGAAGCGTCCGCCCAGCAGGAAGCGACGATCCAGTTCCTGCGCATACCAGAGATTGCTCTTGTCACGCCCATAGGTGCGGATGTCGCTCTCGGTCAGGTTGATCGCCTCGAAGGAGAGGGCGAAGCGTTCCGACACGTCCCAGCTGACGTTAAGATCAAGCTGGCCGAAGGGCCGCACGAACACCGGATTGCGATCGCCCCCGCCGCGATTGGCGGAGGAGAGGAACTTGTCGCGCCAGTTATAGGCAAGGCGGGCGGAAATGCCGTTCTTGTCGTAAATCAGCGTGGCGTTGGCGGTATCCGACAGACCGACAAGGGCGAACTGATCCTCGCTCGGGTCGGCGCCGACATCGATGCCGACATCGCCCCGTACCAGCGTGTAGGCGGCCGAGATGCCAAAGCCGGTATTACCGAAGAAATGCTGGGCCGCGAGTTCGAAGCCCCAGATCTTGCCCTGCCGGTTGTTGATCGGCTGGGTCACTTCGAACTCGTAGAGCGGATCGTTCGCGTCCGGCGTCAGATCGACCGCCGCCAGCACCTGATCGATGAACGCCTGGTTGAGCGCGCCATTGGCATAATTGGCCTGGAACTGACCCGAGGCCGCCTCGATCGTGCCGGCCTGTTGCAGCAGCGCCGTCATGGTGAAGAGGTTGACGTCGCTGGGATCGGCGCCGAGCCGTTGCAATTCCGCCAGCGCGGTACCGGAGCGGGAGCCGGGCGCGCCCGAACTGACATCCCGCAGGCCGAACAGATTGCGCGTCGTCTGGCCGGTGCCGACGAAATTCTGCACCCGCTTCTCGAACACGCCCGCTGAAATGAAGCTCGACGGCTTATAATACCATTCAAGCGACAGATCGAGATTATCGGAAATGAGCGGCGCGAGCCGGGCATTGCCGGTCGATCCGGTGGCAAAGCCGCCCAACGCGATCGGACGCGGCGGCGTCCCGACCGAGGTGGCGACGAACAAATTGCCATAATCGGGCCGTGCGATCGTCTTGCTGAAGGAGAAGCGACCGATCAGATTTTGCGCGATCTCGATTTGGAAATCCATCGCCGGCAGGAAGTTGTTATAGCTGCCACTGTCCGACAGCGGCTCGACGGCATCGGACACGGCCAGCGTGAAGTCATTGTCCGACACCCAGTTGATCGCCGCGGGCACCGCAACGAGCGAGGTCGAACGCACCTTGGTCCGCTCATAGCGGGCGCCGACTACCAGCGTCGCCCTGCGACCTGCCAGTTCGCCCTTCCAGGTCAACTGGCCATAGGCCGACCAGATGTCTTCCTTGACCCGGTTATCTTCCTGCTGCGTGATACCCACGGCGTTGCCATTGGCGGCATAGAAGGGCGAAAGAGCATTATAGAGGTCGACGGCGCTGCCCTGGAAGGCGGTGAGCGTCGGTCCCTGGCCCTTGGCGTCGAAATTGTCGAACTTGCAGACCAGGCAATAGGATTTCAGCACGCCCGGCGCGACGCTGTCGATATCGCCGACATTGCTGATGCCCCAGTCGCCCAGCGTCTGCTGCGTCTGCGTGCGGGTCTGCCGCATCTTCGACGTGCGATAATTGCCGCCAAAGTCGAGCCGGCTGCCGGCATCGTCCAGTTCCCAGCCAACATCGGCGCGGATCTCGTTCAGCCGCTGACGCTGTGCGGAGGAAATGGTGCGGCCCACCTGCGATCCGAGGTCGCCAAAGTCGAGCTGCCCATTGCCATTGCCGCGAATGGCATCATCGATGACGATCGACTGGACCGGAATGACCCCGCTGAAGTCGGCCGACTGCGATGCAACGACGGGCGCACCCAGGCCAACCAGCGTCGAACTGACACCCATGGGATTATCCGGCGAACTTTGCGCCAGACCGGTGTGCGCGTCGAGCGACAATGTCACCCGGTCATTCAGTTCCCATTTTGCGTTCAGACCATAATCCTGCAAGCGGTTACGGACGCCGCGATAGGCCTGTTCAAACGCCGCATCCTTCACACCGGCGATATTTTCCTGAAGGAAACTCGTGGTCGCAACCACCGGATTGCCGTCAAATTCCACCTGCGCGAATGGACGGTTGAACCAGTTGCCCTGGCTGGCGCGTCGCTCGCTCTGCCTATTCTGTGCGAACAGGGCGTCGGCGGTGAAGGTCAGCGTCTCGGTCGGGCGGAACTGCACGACAGCCGACCCGTTGACGCGCTCGCGCGAACCTTCGGAATAATAATAGCTGCTGTCATTGGGCACCGACACCAGCGTATTCGGATCGCTCGGCGCATTGCGGATTTCGGTATTGGCGTTGACGAAGCCGTTGGCCGGATCGGCAAACTGGCTGTAGCGGCGGATGTTCCAGTTATTAACGGTCGCGCCGCGGGTCGAGAAATTACGCTTCTGATAGCTGCCGAAGATGGAGACGCCAAACATCTCATTCTCGTCGCGCCAACTCAGCAGACCGGATGCTTCAGGCGTGATCTTGTTGGGATCGTCCAGCCGCTTCTCAACACTGGTGTCGTACAGCGCCTTGACGCCGATCGTCCCGCTGAAGCCGGCTTCGCGCGCATCGAGCGGCTTGCGCGTGATGACGTTGATCGCAGCGCCTATGCCGCCAGAGGGCACTGCCGCGCGGCCGGTCTTATAGACTTCCAGCGTGCTGACGCCTTCCGACGCCAGATTGCCGAAGTCGAAAGACCGGCTGGTCCCGGACGAATAATCCGCATTCTGATCGCCGCCGACGCTCGTCACATTGGCCGACGGCAGCGCACGCCCGTTGAGCGTCACCAGGTTGAACCCGCCGCCGAAGCCGCGAACGGTTACCTGAGAGCCTTCGCCATTCACGCGATCGATGGAAACGCCGGTGATGCGCTGCAACGATTCGGCCAGGTTAGTGTCGGGAAACTTGCCGATATCTTCAGCCGAGATGGCGTCGACTACACCGTTGGAGTTGCGCTTGATATCGATCGCCCGATCGAGACTGGCGCGCACACCTGTCACGACGATGTCGGCGGTGGCACCCGGATCGGCATCCTGCGCCAAGGTCGGCATCGAAGCACATGTTAGCGCTATCAGCGACACCGAGCACAAGCGCGTGGAAAGTGGCAGCCCCATCTGTCATCCTCTCTGTTTGTTGTTACCCGCCTTAAGGCGTTGTTATGGCGAATGTTAATCAGATTGTCAGCGTTGTCAATCTACTGATGAGCAAGCATTGGCTCCGCTGAAGTCGATTTCATGGATAAGATAAATGCTTATAAATAAAAGCGCTTTTCCGCCTTCAACATCTAGGCAAAAGCCGCCATTCCGTAGCTGTTAGCGCTCACCGTATACTATATCAGAGCGGATCCGCAGGGCAGTAGGCGGCGAGAAATTGCCGATGCGACGGCATGTCTTTGACCAACTGGCGGATGTCGCCACGCATCCGTTCAAGCTCCCCGCGCAGCTGTTGATCGGTCATCAGGCCGCCGACATGATGATAGCCCTGCGGAAAATATCGCTGTCCCAACAGGACCATTGCCCAGCTATCGACTCGGAACAGTTCATGCGGCAGCTGGAACAATCGCGCGTTGTTCCGCCATAGTGCCAACCGTTGCTTGAGGCTGTCGGGAATGTCCATCGTCCGGCAGTGGCGCCAGAAAGGCGAGTCGTCCCGCTCCGTGACATGATAGTGAAGAATGATGAAGTCGCGGATATTCTCGATTTCCAGGCGCGACTTCTCGTTGAAGTGACGCAACAGCGCGTCGTCGAAGCCGTGGAAAGGGAAATCTTCGATCAGCCGGGTGACGGCCGCCATCATCAGGTGAATGCTCGTCGATTCGAGCGGCTCGATGAAACCGCCCGCCAGTCCCAACGCGATGCAGTTCTTGTGCCAGGCCCGCCGCCGAGTGCCGGTCTTGAACCGCAACAGCCAGGGATCGACCGTCGGTTTGCCGTCAATCTCCGCGAGCAGGCGCGCATGGGCTTCATCATCCGACATATGGTCGCTGCTGAAGACGAAGCCATTGCCCTCACGCTGCTGCAACGGAATGCGCCAGCGCCATCCGGCTTCATGCGCGATGGCAGATGTATAGGGCTGCGCCGGACCATCGGAGGTAGACTGCACCGCGACCGCGCTGTTGGTGCGGATCCAGTGGCCCCAATCCTCAAAGGGCACGCCCAGCGCCTGCCCCAGCAGCAATGAGCGAAAGCCGGTGCAATCGATGAACAGGTCAGCCTCGATCCGGACGCCGGACTCAAGGACGAGTGCGTCGATGAAACCCGTTTCGCCGTGAAGTTCGACATTGCGGATTTTGCCCTCGACCCGCTTTACCCCGGCCGGCTCCGCCAGGCCGCGCAGGAAACGGGCATAGCGCGCCGCATCGACATGATAGGCGTAGCTCGGCACAACTGGGGTCGACAGCGACATGCGGTTCGCCTCCCCCGCCATCCATTCCAGGCAGTAGTCACCAAGCTCCCCGCCAAAGCCACGATCGCGCGCGTTCAGCCAGAAATGATGGAAGTCGGCCATCCAGCTCCATTTCAGGCCCAGCGTACCGAACGGGTGGATATAGCGATCCCCCTGCCGCGCCCAATTTTTGAACTCGATGCCCAGCTTCACCGTGGCTTGCGCCGCGGACATGAAGCGATCTTCCTTGATTTTCATCAGCTGGTGAAAGCCGCGGAAGGTCGGAACTGTCGATTCTCCGACGCCGATCGTGGAGATTTCCTCCGATTCCACGAGCGTGATGTCGACCAGCGCCCCCAGATGTCGGACCAGCGCGGTCGCCGTCACCCAACCAGCCGTTCCGCCGCCGGCAACGACCACGCGCTTCACCCTGCGCGGAGAAAAAGTCAGGCTCTCATCATGCATGTTATGGGCTTTCCGATTGAGGGCAGAGCGTGTTGAGGGCAGCGTCGCGCCAGCTCTTGTGCGGTCGGGCGCGGATCGGGCGCGTCACCCCGCCGGCGGCGCGGGACGCAACGCGGGACAGCGCGCCCATTGCTATGTCAAGGTGGAGACGACGCCATCGACGTCGTGGCCGGCATTGCCAGACTGGAGCAGCGGCGGGCTGCACAGGAATGGGATCGCCGAGCCGGTCGTGCCACCGGCGCCGAGACAGAAGGCGATCTTCGAAAATAAAGTCGCGCTACCATTGGTGAGCGTCATATCCCCTCCTGCCCTGAAAGCGCCCTCACATGTCGGCAGGTCTAGAGACTCTGCCGCTGCGAAGTGTCACGGGCGGAAGATGCCAGCTTTCTAGCTGAAAACAAGCCACTTCTTCCAGGACATGGAAGACGTAGCGGCAACTGCTACGCGCCCGTCACAGCAGTTGAGACGGGCGCGGTTAGGGATGGTAGCGTGACCGACATAGGCTTTTAGTCCGAGACGCCAAGCGCACTCCATTTCTGATCCGAGGCCGCATTGGTCACCACCGTCTCGACAAAAGCCATGGTGCGCAGGCCGTCCTCAAGCCCGGGCGTCCAGTCGGGCGCGCCTCGCTCGACCGCACCGGGCTGCCGGCCGGAGCGGATAAGGGCCGCAAAGCCGCGATAGAGATTGGCAAATGCCTCTATATAGCCTTCGGGATGCCCGGCCGGCGTGCGCTGCCGCGCGATGCTGCCCGGCGCAAGCCCCGGCCCGCCCGCGCGGATCAGTTCGGCGGGCTTGTCGAGCCAGCGCAGCATCAGGCTGTTTGGCTCCATCTGCGCCCACTCCAATCCACCATAATCCCCATGGATGCGAAGCCTGAGGCCATTTTCGTCGCCAGCCGCCACCTGCGTCGCCTTGAGCACACCCCGCGCATTCCCCGAGAGGCGCAGCAATACCGACACATCATCGTCGAGCCGCCGCCCCTCGACATGCGTCATGAGGTCAGCGCAAAGCGATTCGACGCGCAGCCCCGATACGTGCTCGGCGAGATGGAAAGCGTGCGTGCCGATATCGCCCAGACAGCCACCCATGCCCGCCTTGCTGGGGTCGGTCCGCCACTCCGCCTGCTTATTGCCGTCCTTGTCGATGGCCTGGCTCAGCCAGCCTTGCGAATATTCCACCTGCACAAGGCGGATGGCGCCCAGATCGCCGCGCGCAACCCGCGCCCGCGCTTCTTCGACCATCGGATAGCCGCTATAGGTGAAAGCCAGCGCAAAATGCCGCTGCGCCGCCCGCGCCGCATGGGCAATCTGCTGCGCCTCCTTCAGGCTGAGCGCCATGGGCTTTTCGCAAAAGACATGGAAGCCCGCCTCCAGCGCCGCCACCGCCATGGGCATGTGCAGATGGTTGGGCGTTACGATCGCGATCGCATCGACGCGCTGATCCTCGGGCAGGCGCCGCTCCGCCTCCAGCAAGGCGTCGAGAGACGCATAGGTGCGTGCCGCATCAAGCCCGAGCGCCTCACCCGACCGACTGTTCCGTTCGGCATCGCTGCTGAACGCGCCGGCGGTCAGCCGCCAGTCGCCGTCTAGGGCGGCGGCCGCCCTGTGGATGGCGCCAATGAATGCGCCTTCGCCACCGCCGGCCATAGCCAGACGCAAAATCCGCTTTTTCGCCATGCATCTCCTCCTGCTTCAACGGTCTGTCGATTATCTCAACGACCGGGTTGATCTCGCACAGTTTACCGGTAAATACTAGCAACAGAACAGAATGGAGAGTCGAAGGGTGCTTAAGGTAATCCGCCTCATCTTGGGGCCGACCGTCGCCATTTCGGGCCTTGCTGCCCTGCCGTCGCTGTCGCACGCGCAAAGCGCTGCGCCGCCCGCCTTTGCCGCCTGCCGCGCCTGCCACAAGGTGGAGAAGGACGCGAAAAGCGGCATCGGGCCGAACCTGCACGGCGTTTTCGGCCGGCCTGCTGCATCGGTCCCCGGCTTCAACTATTCGCCGGCGATGAAAGCGTCGAAGCTGAAGTGGGACGACAAGACGCTGGACGCCTATCTCGCGTCGCCGATGAAGAAAGTGCCTGGATCGCGCATGCCCATCGCCACGCCCGATCCGGCGAAGCGCGCGGCCATCATCGCTTATCTCAAGAGCGCCAAGTGACGGCAGCACGGCCTGCGATGCGCGGCCCCGCCATTTTCCTCGCCCAATTTATGAGCGACGAGGGGCCGTTCGACACGCTGGATAATGCGGCGCGCTGGATGGCCGATGCCGGCTATCAAGGTATTCAGGTGCCAAGCGGCGATCTGCGCTGCATGGACCTGGCGCTGGCGGCGGAGAGCCAGACCTATTGCGACGAACTGACCGGCCGCTGCCGCGAGGCGGGGGTCGAGATTACCGAATTATCGACCCATTTACAGGGCCAGCTGGTCGCCGTGCATCCGGCCTATGACCGCGCCTTTGACGCGTTCGCGCCCGAAGCTTTGCGCGGCAAGCCGGCCGAGCGGCAGGCTTGGGCCGTCGAGCAGTTGAAGCTGGCGGCGAAGGCGAGCCGCAGGCTGGGCCTGTCGGCCCATGCGACTTTTTCCGGCGCCTTTGCCTGGCCCTTCATCTATCCCTGGCCGCAGCGCCCGGCGGGCCTTGTCGATGAGGCTTTTGCGGAGCTGGGCAAGCGCTGGCGCCCAATCCTCGATGCGTTCGAGGAAGAAGGCGTCGACCTCTGTTTCGAACTGCATCCGGGCGAGGATCTGCACGACGGCCTTAGTTTCGAACGGTTTCTCAAAGCCGTGGACAATCACAGCCGTGCCAACATCCTCTACGACCCCAGCCATTTCGTGCTGCAGGCGATGGATTATCTGCAATTCATCGACATCTATCACGAGCGGATCAGGATGTTCCACGTCAAGGATGCGGAGCTTAATCCGACTGGTCGCGCGGGTGTCTATGGCGGCTATGCCGACTGGGTGGATCGCCCGGGACGGTTCCGTTCGCTCGGCGACGGACAGGTGGACTTTACCGGCATTTTCTCGCGACTGACGCAATATGACTATGCGGGCTGGGCCGTGCTGGAATGGGAATGCTGCCTCAAACATCCCGAGGACGGCGCGCGCGAAGGCGCTCCCTTCATCGCGGCACATATGATCCGCCGGCCGGAACGGGCGTTCGACGACTTCGCAGGCGGGAGCGACCCGGGCGGGAACCGGGTCTGGCTGGGCCTGCCCTGAAGCGGCGGCACAATCCTGATCGACCAGAAAGATAAGACAGGAAGCGAAAAAGGAGAGGGGTAGATGGACGTGAATAGACGTAGGCTGTTCTGGCTGAGCGTTCTTGCGCTTTTTACCGCATCGGTAAGCGCTTCGCTGCGCGCCGCGGTGGCCAGCAGCCTCAAGGCGCAATGGATCGATCCCATCGCCCCAATCGAGGCCGGCGAACTGATAGGTGCAGCTTTAGGCTCGGCCTTTCTGGGCTTTGCCATCACCCTTTTCGTCGCCAGCGCACTGCTGGACCAGCTCGGTATCCGGCGCATCCTGATGGGCTGCGGTGTCTGCTTCCTGGTCGGTACGGGCCTGATCGTTTCGGCCGGGTCGCTGGCCAGCGGCATGAACGTCTATCATCTGGTCTGGCTTGGCATGTTGCTGAGCGGGGTTGGCTGGGGACTGGCCGAAGCCTCGATCAATCCGCTCACCACCCGGCTCTATCCGGAAGAAAAGACTCATCGGCTCAATGTGCTGCACGCCTGGTATCCCGGCGGGCTCATCGTCGGCGGCCTTGCCGGCGTGTTCCTGGCCGCGCTGCTGCCATGGCAGGTGATCATGGGGCTGGTCTTCGTGCCCGCCGCCGCCGTGGTCGTCATCGCCGCCGCGACGCACTTCCCGCCTGCCCCTGCCGCCGTGCGCCAGGGTGGATGGAAGGACATGGCGCTTGAAGTCTTCCGTCGCCCCAGCTTCTTCGTCTGGTTCGGCGCCATGTTCCTGACGGCATCGTCGGAGCTTGCGCCCGGTCAATGGCTGGACGTCGCGCTCAGCAACCGGGTGGGCATGCGCGGCATCCTGCTGCTCGTCTATGTCAGCGCCCTGATGTTCGTATTCCGCCATTTCATCGGCCGTCTCGCAGGCTATCTGTCGAACCCGGGTTTGCTGTGGATTTCCAGCCTGCTGGCCGCCATCGGCCTGTTCATGCTCTCGCAGGCCCAGTCGCCGGCGGCGGCGATCCTGGCCTCCACCGTGTGGGGTTTGGGCGTCTGCGCGATGTGGCCGACCATGTTGGCATCGGTGGCGGAGCGCTATCCGCGCGGTGACGCCTGGGCGCTCGGCCTGGTCGGATCGGCGGGCGCGCTGGCCAGCTTCTTCGTGCTGCCGCAGCTGGGCGCGATGTTCGATCAGGCGAAGGTGGAAATTGCCGGCGGCCCCGATGCCTTCACCGCGCTGAGCGGCGCGGCCCTGCGGCAGGTGGAGGATGCAGCGGCGTCGCAATCCTTCGCGCGGCTTACCTTCGTGCCGCTGACGCTGCTGCTGGTGTTCGGGCTCATCTGGTTCTTCGAACGTCGTGCCAGCCGCCGGGCAGGCCACGTCGCGGAGCCTGTAGCATGACCATGTCCCGCAGGGGCGTGATCGCCGCAGGTATGGCGAGCGCCGCAATCCCGGGCGCGCTGGCAGCAGCAGGGAAGTCCGGGCCGAACAGCGCCTTTTTTTCGCTCAACTATGCGCCGCATGAAGGCAGCTTCGCCAGCCGTGGCGGTCTGCTCGAACAGATCGCCTATGCCGCCGATCAGGGCTTCCGCGCCTGGGAGGATAATGAAGCACGTCAGCGTCCCGTCGCCGAGCAGGAGGCGATGGCCCGCGCCCTCACGCAGCGCGGGATGACCATGGGCGTCTTCGTGGCGAGCATGCCGCGCTGGGCGGAGTTCCGGCCGCTGCTGGGCGCCAATGAGGATGCGGAGCGCGAAGCTTTTCTGGCCGATATCCGCTCGTCACTCGAAGTCGCGAAGCGGCTCAACGCGCGCTGCATGACGGTCGTCACCGGCTTCATGGATCGTCGCGTGCCGCGCGACATCCAGACCGGGCGGATCATCGACCTGATGCGCCGCGCCGGCGACATCGTCGCGCCGCATGGACGCGTGCTGGTGATGGAACCGCTCAATACGCGCACCAATCATCCCGGCGTCTATATGCAGTCCTTTGCTGAGGGCTATGCGGTGGCGCGCGGCGCGAACAGTCCCGGCGTAAAGATATTGGCCGATCTTTATCATGAGCAGATCCAGTCGGGTAATCTCATTCCGGCGATGGAGGCCTGCTGGAAAGAGGTCGGCTATATCCAGTTCGGCGACAATCCCGGCCGCAAGGAGCCGGGCACCGGCGAAATCAACTATGGCAATATCGTCCGCTGGCTGCGCGCGCAGCGCTATGCCGGCGTGATCGGAATGGAACATGGCAATGCGACCGAAGGCCGCGCGGGGGAGGACCGACTGGTCGCCGCCTACCGGACCATCGACGCGGCAGCAGGAGGAAGGGAATGAAAGGGTTCCAGTTAGGGATGGCTGCCGCCGTCGCGGCGAGCTTGTGGAGCGTGCCCGCCAAGCCGCAGGACAAGCCGGGCTTCAAGGATACGCCGATGCTGCCCGGCGGCCAATGGCATGTGCATGATTCCGATCGTCCGGCGCCAACGGTGACAACGCCCGCGGCCCGACCGGGCGGCGCGCCCTCCGACGCGACCATCCTCTTCGACGGCAGCTCGCTTGACGCCTGGCAAGGCGAGCGCGCCCCCTGGACGGTGGAGAATGGCGTATTGACGGTTCCGCCGCGCGCGAAGAGCGGCGGCGAAAATAATCTCGTCAGCAAGCAGAGTTTTGGCGATGTGCAACTGCACCTCGAGTTTCGCTCGCCTTCGCCGCCGCAGAAAAGTTCGCAGGATCGCGGCAATAGCGGCATCTGGTTCATGCAGCGCTATGAAGTGCAGATCCTCGACGGCTATCAGAACCCGACCTATGCCGACGGCACGGTAGGTGCGGTCTATGCCTGGAAGCCGCCGCTGGTGAACGCGTCCCGACCGCCGGGCGAATGGCAAAGCTATGACATCATCTTCGAACGGCCGCGCTTTGCCGCCGACGGCAAATTGCTGCGCCCCGCTTATGTGACGGCCTTGCTGAACGGCGTGGTGGTGCAAAATCATCAGGCGATGCTGGGCACGACCGTCTGGCGCAAGGTTGCGGCCTATCAGGCTCATGCCGACAAGGCGCCGATCCAGTTGCAGGACCACGACTCCCCGGTGTCGTTCCGCAATATCTGGGTTCGCCCGCTCCCTGAAGCTGCCATCTCCCAGGAGTTGGAGAGGAAAGACCAATGAGAATAGATCGTAGAAGTGCACTGGCCGGCATGGTTGCCATGTTCGGCAGCCAGTTATTCGCTCCCATCGCTCGCGCGGCAGGCGTCGCGCCGATGGCACCGGCCCCGGCCATCAGCGAGGGCGCGCCCACCGTTCAGGTCTTCACACCGGCGCAGCGCGCGCTGATGACGGCGCTGAGCGAGCGTATCCTGCCGGCGACCGACACGCCCGGTGCGATCGAGGCTGGCGTGCCGACCTATATCGAAAAGCTTCTGGCGGATTGGGCCGTGCCGGAGGATCGGGTGCCGATCATCAAGGGGCTGGACGCGATCGAGGCGCGCAGCCAAGGCGACTATCGCCTGTCCGCGAGCAAGGCGAGCCCCAAGCAGCAGGACGCGCTCCTGACCCTCGCCATGAAGGACGAGATCGACGACGGCGCCGATTTCTTCGAGGCGTTCCGCCAGATGGTGATCGTCGGCTATTATACGTCGGAGATCGGCATCACGCAGGAGCGCGAATATTTGCCGGTCCCGGGCGAATATAATGGCGCCTATCTCTATTCTCAGGTCAACAAGGTCTATTCGGCATGATCAGCAATCGACGCACATTCCTGATGGGCGCTGGCGGTCTTGCCGCGCTCGGCTGCCTTCCCCTGACCACCAGCCCGGCCGCTGCCGCCCGGATCGATAAGGTTGGGCTGCAACTCTATACCGTCCGCGACATCTTCTCGTCCGACCCGGTGGGAACGCTGGAGAAGGTCGCAAAGATCGGCTATAAGGAAGTCGAATATGGCGGCGGCGGTTATGACGCCATGGATCATGGCCTGCTTCGCCGCACGATGGACCAGCTGGGCCTGCGCTCACCGTCCGTCCACATCGGCTATGATGCGCTGCTGAACCAGTTCGACGCCTGCCTTGCCATGGCCAAGACGCTGGGCGCCGATACGGTGATCCTGCCGCATATGGGCGACGCCTATCGCACGGCCGATGCCTGGCAGGCCGCACTGGTCAACTTCAACCGCTTCGCCGCGCAGTTGAAGCAGGAAGGGCTGGGCTTTGCCTATCATAATCATGATTTCGAATTTACCGTGCGTCCCGACGGTGTCAGCCTGTTCGACCGGCTGCTGAAGGAAGCCGACCCGGCGCTGGTGAAGATCGAACTCGATCTTTATTGGGCGCTCTACGCCGGCGAAGATGTGGAAGCCCTGATCCGTCGCCTTCCGGGACGCATCTATTCCTATCATGTCAAGGACATGCGCGCCGATCGCAAGATGAGCGCGGTGGGTGCGGGCACTGTCGACTTCGGCAAGATTTTCAAACTCAATGCGCTTGCCGGCGTCCAGCATTTCTACGTCGAAAATGATCAGGCCCCCGCGCCCTACATTCCCGACATCCGTCAAAGCTACGAAACCCTGCGCAAGCTGCGCTTCTGACCTCGGTCGAAAGGAGAAGATCATCATGGTATCGACCGACAGGTTCGACGCGATCGTCGTTGGCTCAGGCGTCAGCGGCGGCTGGGCCGCTAAGGAATTGACGGAAAAAGGGCTGCGCGTGCTGATGCTCGACCGTGGCTTCATGGTCGAGCATGGCGAAGGCTATCCCTATGACGGCAAGCCCGCCTATGAGGTGCCCGCCCGCAACATCATGCCCGAACCGCTGATGGAGAGCGACTATTTCATCGCCAAACATGGCTATGTGTCGCCCAGTAATCAGGCTTTCTACAATAATGACCGGCTGAACCCCTATGCCTTCGACGAAGGCGAAAAATTCTACTGGATCCGCCCGGCGGCGGTCGGCGGCAAGTCGCTTATCTGGGGACGCTGGTGCTTCCGCTGGAGCCCGGAGGATTTCGAGGCGAACAAGCGGGAAGGCATCGGAGGCGCCTGGCCGATCGGCTATGACGATGTTGCCCCCTGGTACAGCTATGTCGAAAATTATGCAGGGATTTCCGGCTCGCGGGAAAATCTGCCCTATCTCCCCGACAGCGATTTCCAGCCACCGGTCCCGATGAATATCGCGGAAAAATGGATGAAGGAGCGGCTTGAGGGCGCCTTCCCCGGCCGCAAGCTCATCAATGCCCGCCTGTCCAACATGACGGAGGACAAGCCGGATCAGAACCGCACCAAATGCCAGTTCCGCAACCAGTGCGGCAATGGCTGCTCCTTTGGCGCCTATTTCTCGACGCAGGCGGTCACGCTTCCGGCGGCGCGGGCGACCGGCCGCTTGACGCTGCGGTCCGACGCGGTGGTCACCGGCCTCGATTATGATCCGGCGTCCAAGCGCGTGACCGGCGTCCGCTTCGTCGACGCCAAAACGGGTCAGGCGGAAGTGGTCGGCGCGAAACTGGTATTCCTGTGCGCATCGACTGTGGGTTCGCTCCAGATCCTCATGAACTCGCGCGCGCGGGGCAGCGACCGCAGCTATTTCGACGCCAGCGGCACGCTGGGCCGCTATGTCATGGACCATATTTTCCGCGTGAATATCAGCGGCGATATTCCCGGCATGGAGGAATATATCGAATATGGCCGGCGGCCGGGCGGCATCTATGTCCCGCGCTTCCGCAATATCGGCGGCGAGGAAGGCGTCGGCTTCCGTCGCGGCTATGGCTATCAGGGCAGCGCCTATCGCGAACCCGCCAAGCCGGAGGGCTTCGGCGCCGCCATGAAGCAGGGCATGCGCCGCTATGGCGGGTGGAAGTTCGGCATCGGCGCTTTCGGCGAATGCCTGCCTTATGAGGACAACCGGGTTTCGCTTCATTCCGACAAGCGGGACCGGTTCGGCGTGCCGCTCATGAAGTTCGACGTGACCTTCCGCGAAAATGAACTGCGCATGATGGCCGACGCCCGCGCCGAGGGGGAAAAGATGCTGCGCAAGGCTGGGCTGCAAAATGTCACGAGCAAGGAAAAAGAGCATGTGCCCGGCGACGCCATCCACGAAATGGGTGGCGCGCGCATGGGTGCCGATCCGCGCGCATCGGTGCTCAACAGCTGGAGCCAGGCGCATGATGCGTCCAATCTGTTCGTCACCGATGGCGCACAGATGGCGTCCATCTCCTGCGTCAATCCCTCGCTCACCTTCATGGCGCTGACCGCCCGCGCGGTGGACCATGCCGTCAAGGGCCTCAAGGCCGGCATGATCTGATCGCGCCACGCCGATGGCCTGTCCCTGGCCGGGCGATGCGGCTAAGGGATCGGCTTTCGGGGTAAAAAGGGGAGAGGCAATGGCGCGGCGCAGGCAGGACGGGATCACGATACGGGCCGTCGCGGAACGGGCGGGCGTGTCGGCGATGACCGTCTCCAACGTCATCAACGGAGCCGGGCGCGCCAGCCCGGCCACCGCCGCCAATGTCCGGGCCGCTATTGCGGAACTGGGCTATGTGCCCAATCTCGCCGCTCGGCGTCTGGCGAAGGCGCGCGCTACCACCGTCGGGCTGATCTACTGCAACCGACGCACGCCCTTTCTCGACGCCGTGCTGGTGGGGACGCTGCGCGCCACCAATGCTCATGGCTTGCAGCTGATCCTGCGCGAAGGCGAAGGCGCCACCCGCGAAGAAGCCGAAACCATTGCCCGCGACCTTACCCGCAGCGGTGCGGACGCCCTTCTGGTCATTCCACCCTTTGCCGAATTGCTGAGCGGATCGCCGGCTCTCGCTGAACTTGAGGTGCCGGTTGCCACCATCGCCACGGGAACCGCCCTGCCCGACATCATGACCGTGCGTATCGACAATCGGGAGGCGATGTTCTCCATTACGGAGCGGATCATCGCGCGCGGTCACCGGCGCATCGCCTTCATCGCCGGCCCGGAAACCTACAGCGTCATCGCCGAACGTCTGGAGGGCTATCGCGACGCCTTGCGCCGGCACGCGATCGAGGAAGATCCAACGCTTTTCTACCGGGGCAACTTCGACAATGAAACCGGGGTGGCCGCCGCCGACCTGCTGCTCCGCGCGCCAGTGCCGCCCAGCGCCATCGTTTGCTGTAGCGACGATGTCGCGGCCGGTGTCGTCGCCCAGGCCAGTCGCATGGGCGTCAAAGTGCCCGAAGCGCTTGCCGTCACCGGCTTTGACGACACCCCCCTCGCCTCGCGCCTGTGGCCGCCGCTGACAGCGGTCAGCCAGCCGGTGGAGGATATGGCCTTTCGCGCCGCGCAATGCCTGATCGATGCGCTCGCGCCGACGGCAGACCCGGACGCGCCGACCGACCTGCTCTTCGACTATGCCGTGCGGGAGCGGGAATCCACATCGGCCGGCCCGGTCGCCGATGTCCCGCTATCGATGTCGGTGGTGCCATGACCCCGGCGCGGCCCATGCTCTTTTCTGCAACAAGGACAAGCCGATGGAAACCGATCGACGGACATTTGCGACGATGATGGCGATGGGCGGAGGCACGGCGCTGATGCCGTCGAGCGGGACGGCGGCAACTACGACGCAATCGGGGCTTGTCCATCATGTCTTCTTCTGGCTGGCCAGGGAGGGATCGCAGGAGGACCGCGAGGCGCTGCTGACCGGACTGCGCAAGCTCAAGGCCATTCCGCTCATCCGCGCCCTGCATGTCGGCGTGCCTGCGAGCACGGAACAGCGTGGCGTCGTCGATTCAAGCTATGATGTGTCGGAACTGATGTTCTTTGACTCGGTCGCTGATCAGAAAGCCTATCAGGACCATCCGATCCATCTCGAATTTGTCAGGACGTGCGAACATCTATGGAAGAAGGTGGTCGTCTACGACATGCAGATGGTGTGAGGACGGGCGGCCGGCCTCGGCCGCACTCTCTTCCTTAGCGGCGGCGCAGCGGCACGGCGGCGAGCATGTCGGTGGACGTCAGGAACAACATGCTGCCGCCGGCGCCGACGTAGCAATTCGCGATCGCCTTGCCCGTCCGGATGATGCCGAGCAGCTTCCCCTCCGCCGTGCAGACATGAACGCCGCCTGGTCCGGTGGCGAGCACATGACCATCAGCCATGACCTTGATCCCGTCCGGGAGGCCCGGCCACTTCTGCGCCAGCTGCGGCCGCATGTCCCTGAACAGCCGGCGGTCCGTTGGCATGCCATCCGCGTCGAGCGCATAAGCCAGCACCTCCGGACGTTCCTCATCCGACTGGGCGACATAGAGGGTGCGTCCGTCCGGCGAGAGCGCAACGCCATTGGGCCGCCGCAGGCTGCGATCGACAAGCCGCAGTTCGCCGCCCGGCGCCAGTTGGTACACCCCGTTAAACTCCACTTCCCGCAGCGGAGATTCATCCCCTTGCGAAAAGCCATAGGGCGGATCGGTGAAATATATGGCGCCCGAGGGCGCGATGCACAGGTCGTTGGGGCTGTTGAACCGCTTGCCTTCATAACGGTCGGACAGGATCGTGCGGCTCTTGTCAGCCAAGTTGATCCTTACGATGGCGCGCGTCCCGCTATCCGCTCCGACCAGCCGCCCCTGCGCATCGATCGCCAGCCCATTCAGGCCCGGCTCCCGAACGCCGGGCGGAACCGCTTCCTGCAAGCCTGACGGAGACAGGAAGGGGCGCGCACCGTCGGCCGCCGTCCAGCGATAGACGATATTCCGCCCTGGATCGCCAAAGAGCAGATAATTGCCTTCCGAAACCCATGCCGGCCCCTCCGCCCAGCTAAAGCCCGTCGCCAGCCGGCGCACCTTGGCGTCGGGCGCGATGATCGCATCCAGCGCGGGGTCCATCCTGTCGACGCCTCCCAGCGTGTCGGCCGCCAGAGCGACGCGGCTGCACAAGGGCAAGGCGGCCAGACCCGCCAGCATCACACGCCGGTCGATCATGCGCGAAGGCTCACGGAACGCTGTTCCTTAGCCGAGCGATAGATGGCCTCGATCACCCGCAAATCCGCAAGCCCCTCTTCGCCCGGAACGATGGGTATCTTGTCGCTGATGATGCACTCCGCCAGATGATCGAGTTGCCCAGCAAACTGGTTTTTCGGCAGCGCGGGAACGTCCCGAGGCTGCGTGACATCATCCTTGCGAATGGTCATGGCCTGTCCGTCATAGGATGTTGCGGGTTCAAGGCCGATCCACCCCTGCGTCCCGATCACGCGATACCCATTATGCGCGGAACTGTAGCTGGAAATGCAATTGGCCTGAATGCCGGACGGGAAGCGCAGGAGAAAGCTGATCCTGTCCTCAACCGTGCGAAAGCGGGGGTCCGACCGATCGGTGGACTCGATGGCACTCACTTCGACCGGGTCCTCTCCTGTCAAATAACGGGCGGCATTCAGGCTGTAGATGCCGATGTCCATCACCGATCCGCCGCCTGAAAGGGGGCGGTCGAGCCGCCACTGGTTCGGGCGGATCGGAAATCCATGATCGGCGGTGACGAGCCGCGTCGGCCCCACATAGCCGCCGCGCGCAAGTTCTATCGCCCGCCGGTTATGCGCCTGGAAACGGGAGCGATAGCCGATCATCAGCTTCGTGCCCGCCTTGCGACAGGCGGCAATCATCGCCTCGCACTCCTTGACGCTCGTCGCCATCGGCTTCTCGCACATCACATGCTTGCCCGCCTGCGCTGCACGGATGCTATATTCCGCATGCATGCTGTTGGGCAGGATCACATAAACGACATCGATGTCGGGATTGTCGCGGATGCTGTCGAAATTGGCATAGCTGTAGCGATGGGTCTTTGGGATCGCATATTCAGTGCCATAGCGGTCCAGCTTGGCCGGCGTGCCGCTGACCAATGCAACCAGCCGCGCATGGTCGCAATTTCTAAAATTGGGCATGATCTGGCGCGTGGCGTAGGAGCCGAGGCCGACGACCGCATAGCCGATCTTGCGGGGGGCCGCCGACGCCCTGGAACTACTGAGCGCCGCCAGTGCCGCCCCCGCGCCTATGCTGCTCAGCACATCCCGACGTGAACGCGTCATGCCTGCCTCTCCCTGTCATGGACTATTCGCGCGGCCCTGCGCGCGCCCTTCGGCGCGTGGCCCGTGCATCCAGCCAACGCCTCAACGATTCGCTTGTTCATCAGGCTGGAGCCTATGCGGCAGCTTAGGAAGGTCGGCTGAATAGTTCCAACGATTATTTGCTGCAAGTCACCGAAATATCTAGTGAATACTGACGATTGAGCGGTAAAGCCGTAGCAAGGGTTCCCAAGCCGCACCGCCCGGCGCGCCAAAGATAATCCATCGAAGGGAGAGGATGATGACGCTATCTCGTCAGTCGTGCCGGACCGCCTGCGCGCCGCGGCGAAACCCGGGCGGGGAGCCATGCCGGTGACGGGCGAGGATTATCGCCTGATCCTGTCGGCGCTGTTCGGCATTGCCCTTTCCATCCTTCTCATCATCCGAGGCAGGCTGCATCCTTTTGTCGGCCTGTTGTGCGGCGCTTTCGCCGTTGGGCTGCTTGCCGGGCTGCCGATGGAGGAAACGGCCAAGGCGGTCGAAAAAGGCGCGGGCAGCATATTGGGCGGCACGGGGCTGGTGGTCGCCCTCGGCCTCGGCCTTGGCGCGATGCTGCAATTGTCCGATGGCGCGGGCGGACTGGCGCGATCGGCGCTGCGCCTCTCCGGCGTGCGTGGCGCACCCTGGGCCAGCCTGTTCATCGCGCTGCTGATCGGCCTGCCGCTTTTCTTCGAAACGGGCCTCGTGCTGCTTTTGCCGATCGTGGCCTCGGCCGCCGCCGCGCTGCCGCAGGGGCAGAATGACGACACCGCCAAGCTGCGCCTGATGCTTCCGGCGCTGGCGGGGCTGTCGGTCGTGCATGCCCTCGTCCCGCCGCATCCCGGGCCGCTGCTCGCGGTAGATGCGCTCGGTGCCAATCTGGGGCTCACCCTCATCTATGGGCTGATCGTCGGCATACCCACGGCAATCATAGCCGGCCCGCTACTGGCGCGCTTCACCGCGCCCGGCGTCAAGCTCAGCCCGCCGCTCATCGAGACGGTGAAGCTGGACACAGCGACACCCTCGGTGGGCCGGGCACTGACTGCCGTGCTGCTTCCGGTCGTGCTGATCGCCGCCGGTCAGGCCGTGGCTTTGCTCCCGCCGCCGGTCGCGGCCAAACTCCAATGGCTCCGTTGGGTCAGCGATCCAGTGGTTGCCCTTTTGGTCGCCAATCTTGCTGCGTTACCGCTGCTATTTGGTCGCCGGATCACCGACCGCGTCATACAGGGCGCGATCTGGACGGAAGCCATGACACCGGCCGGCGGCATCCTGCTGGCGATCGGCGCGGGCGGTGCGCTCAAGCAGGTGCTGGTGACGGCGGGCCTCTCCGACATGTTGGTGCGTGTGGCGGCCGGCGGCGCGATCTCGCCGCTGCTTCTGGCCTGGGGCGTGTCGGTCTGCATCCGGCTGGCGACCGGCTCGGCTACGGTCGCGACGATCACGACCGCCGGCGTCATGCAGGGGCTGGTCGCCGCTTCCGGGGTCGAGCCGGAGTGGATGGTGCTGGCGATCGGCGCAGGGTCGCTCTTCTTCTCCCATGTCAACGACCCGGGCTTCTGGCTGGTGAAAAGCTATCTTGGCACCGACATGGCCGGCACGTTCAAGACCTGGTCGATCATGGAGACGGTCGTAGCCGTAGTCGGTTTGCTCATGATCTTCGCGGTGAGCGGCATCCTCTGACGAGCACGCCGCCGCCCGTCACTTATACCGCGCCATCGTCACCTTCAGCCAAACAGGTTTGTCGACGAGGTTCAGGCCATAATCGGTCTGATCCCCGTTCCACACCCGGTCCGTCAGCCAATTTTCGCCATCGAAATGCCCTTCCTCGACACGCAGGATCATGCCGTTGGGCGCGCTCCCTTGGCGCGGGGCGAAGCTGACGCGAACATGGTCGCCGGTGAAGAGAAACTGGTCGGCGGATAGCTGCGCGACGACCATACCACCCACCGGCTCCTTGGCCCAGGCGGACAGAGGCGCGTCAGGAAACCATTCCCGCTGCCCGAACTGCCATTGGCCGAAATCGGCCGTGATCGTCCAATCGCCCATGGTCGTGCTGCGCGTGCTGCCATCATCGGGGCGCGCGGCGCCCCAGACCGGCCGGGTGAAGGCAATCTTCGCCCACGGCCGCATAGCTGACGCGATGATTTTATATTTGTCGCCAAAGGCATCGAGCGTTGCATCGTCCAGCACCTTGGCGCCAAGCGGGAAGTTGGAATAGCCGCTTCCGTCCATGCCGAAAGGGGCAAAGCCGATTGCCCCGCGCCCGAGCGCCTGCCAGAAATAACGCGCATATTCGCGGGCATTGCCGATTTCCGGCACCATCAGCGCATTGTCAGGGCGAGCATAGAGGTCAAGATGGCGGACGACGTTCCGGCTTGCCCGGTCGTAAATATCGGGCGCGGCAAAGTCGATCGACGGCGCCGCCGCCTTCCAGATGTCGAGGACATCACCCTGCGGCCCTCCGCTGGCGACCGACTGCGGATCGACCGGCTCGAAAGGGTCGCTGAGCGCCGCGTTGACATAGACGGGCAGCGGCTTGATGGCCTTGCCCGCCGCCGCCAGCGCCTGGATATAGCGGGCGGTGTGCCAGCTGTTGAAGGCGCGGTCCGCTTCCTTGCCGAAAACCTCGCTCCAGTTGCCGGCCCGCTTCTTCAGCGCGCGAAGCAGCCGCTCGGGCACGGGACCGTCGAACAGCTTTTGCGCGGCCGCGCCATAGTCGCGGGGGTTGCGATAGCTGCCGACCTCATTTTCCGGCTGAACCAATATCACCGTATTCTGCGCGTCATGGTCGCGTAAATAGGTGATGATGCGAAGATAGGCGCGCTTGTCGGCCTCCAGCGTCGCGGCGCCATGGGGCGACAGCACATCATGATTGCTGCCATCGGGCCTCTTCATCCGGGGAAAGCGGCGATTATCGAGCTTCACCCAATCGGGCGTATAGGCAAGGCCGGTATTCTTCCACGCCCCGAACCAGAGCAGCACGACCCGCTTGTCATGCGCCCGCGCCTGATCGAGCAGCGTCTGGACGAAGGAGAAGTCGAACCGGCCTTCCTGCGGCTCGAACTGCTGCCAGGCGACCGGCACCTCGACCGTATTGGCGCCGATCCGGTCCAGCACCGGCCAGGCGGTCTGAAGCGGCGCGGGATAATTGCTGCTGTTATTGACCTGCCCCGCCAGCATCAGAAAAGGGGCGCCATCGACGATCAGCGCATGCCGGCCGTCCCGCGTTTCGACATGCGGCACGTCGGCCGGAGGCTGGGCACGAAGTGGCGAGGAGGCGAGCAGGGTCGCCGCGAGCAATATCCGCGTGAGATGCATGAAAGGCCTTTCAGGGCTGTTCGTCGAGCGAGAAGATGCGGGCGGCGGGCGTCCATTTCGCGTCCGCCGCAGCCCAGGGCAGCGGCCGCTGTACCTGGTTCATCTGCCTTTCCCAGGCCTGGACCGCAGGATCACCGGCATCGGCCGCCGCCTTCGCCTGTGGGTCGAAATCGGGGCCGGTCTCCATCAGCATGACCAGCCGATTGCCGCTGCGATATATATCCATCGCGGTGATGTCGGCGGCGCGGATACTCTCCCCAATGGCGGGAGGCAGCGCACCGTCGGCGTGCCAGGCTTCATATTGCGCGATAGCTTCGGCATCGTCGACCAGATCGATTAGCAGGACGTGCCGCATCACATCACCCTTTCGTCATTGGTGGTGCAGGCCGCCTCGTCGCTAGCGGGGCAAAGGATCGGTCGGACGACGTCTTCTGATCCCTCCCGACGCCCGCTCACGCCCGCACCCTCGTCGGCAAACAGGCGGGGCCGATGGGTTCGAAAGCCTTGTAGGTCAAAATAAACTCCTGATGGCCGAGCGTTTCGGACACGCTGCGCGCGCCGGCGGCGACGGCGAGCACTTTGTCGTAAATTTCCAGCCCCACCTGCTCGAGCGTCGCCCGTCCCTCGAGAATGCGGCCGGCGTCGATATCCATGTCGGCGGCCAGCCGGCGCGCGGTTTCGGGATTGGCGCAAATCTTGATGACCGGTGAAATGGCCGAGCCGACCACCGACCCCCTGCCGGTCGTGAACAAGGTCAGATGCGCCCCGCACGCGATCAGCTCGACGATTTCCGCATTGTCGGAGATGTTCGGAAAGCCGAAGCGGGGTTCCCCGTCCGGAACGACGTCGAGCAGATAGAGCCCGCCGCCCGGCGGCACGTCGCCCGGCTTCAACAGTCCGTCGATGGTGGAGGAGCCGGATTTGGAATAGGCGCCCATCGACTTTTCTTCCTGCGTCGTCAGCCCCCCTTCCGCATTGCCCGGTGCGAAGCTGCCAAAGCCCATGATGCTGTAATAGCGCTCGGCCTTGTGCACGCACTCCTCGATGGCCGCGGCCAGCTCCGGCGTTCGCGCTCGGTCCGCCATGATCCCCTCGCACCCGACCAGCTCGCCGGTTTCCTCGAAAATACAGGCGGCGCCCTCGGCAACCAGCCGGTCGAACGCTCGCCCGACGGCCGGATTGGCGGTGATGCCACTGGTGCCGTCCGACCCGCCGCAGATGGTGCCGACGATCAGTTCATCCACGCGCATGTCGCCGCGCGGCACCGTCGCAATTTCGACGCTCAGGCGGGCGACCGCCTCCAGACCCGCCGCGATGGTCGCGGCCGTTCCACCGCTCTCCTGGATCACCAGCAATTCCGCCGGCCGTCCGCTGGCACGCGCCACCGCGAGCAGGCGCTCCCGATTGAAGCTTTCGCAGCCCAGCGACACGATCAGGAGCGCGCCGACATTGGGATGGGTGGCGATCGCCTCCATCACCTTGGCGGCATAGGCATTGGGGTAGCAGCCGGGAAAACCGATCAGCTGCACATCGGGATCGTCCGCCTTGTCGACGATCCGGCGCGCGACATGGTGCGCACATTCCACCAGATAGGCCACGGCCACGATGTTGCGAATGCCCTTGCGCCCGTCCTGCCTCAACCAAGCCTGAATCATCCGGCGGGCTCCAGCGCGCTGCGTGTATGGCTGCTGATATAGTCGCTCCTCATATTATGCATATGAACCCATTGGCCGACAGCTGCATCGGCGGTCATCGACCCGATCGGCGCGCCATATTTGACGACCTTGTCGCCGGCCCGCAGCGGCAGCCGGGCCAGCTTGTGGCCGATGGCGATGTCGTCGGCGATGGTGACGGCGCGACCATCGGTCAGTGCCAGCCTGTCACCGGCGGCAAGCGGCCGGACGCAGATCAGCACATTATCGTCGGGGTGCAGCAGGATCAGCCGGGCATCATCGGCAAGCGGCGCCGGCCCGAGCGCCGCATCGAGCGCCGGCCACAAAGCGTCGGGCAGCGGGGTGGCGAGCCGGCGCATCATGTCCGCGACTTCCCCGGCGCTGGCAAGACCGGCAACCACGCAAGCGACGTGCGGGTGGCGAAGCGGGAACTGCAACGCGGCGGCCGGCAGCGAGACGCCGAAGCCGGCGCAGGCTTTCGCCAGCCGATCGACCCACTCCACCATCTCGGCGCTCGGCGCGGCATAGTCGTAATGCACCAGGCCATCATACTCCTGCGCCAGGATGCCGCTATTATAGGGACCGCCGATGATGAGGCGCACGCCCATGGCGGCACAGCGATCCAGCAACCGCTCCGCGCTGCGGTCGAGCAGCGTATAGCGGCCCGCGAGCAGCAGGACGTCCAACTCCACCCGATCGAGCAGCGCGTCGCAAATCTCCACTTCATTGACGCCGATGCCGATTGCGTCGATCGCACCGGCGTCGCGCAGATCCCGCATGGCATGATAGCCACCATCCAAAAACTGACGCAGATAGGTCTCGTGCAGATCGCCATGGGTGCGGCGGCCAAGATCATGGGCGAGCAGCAGATCGACACTCTCCCGGCCGAGCCGCCCGCAACTTCCTTCGAACGACCGCAGCACGCCGTCGCGCGAATAGTCGAAAAGCGGCTCGAAAGGATCGGCGTCGACAAAGCCGTGCCGCTCCCCGCTTGCATCGGTCGGCACCAGCAGGCGGCCAACCTTGGTCGACAGCAGCGCGCTGCCCAAGGGATCGCGCTCCGCCAGCATGGCACCCAGGCGTCGTTCCGCCAGGCCAAAGCCATAATGGGGCGCGGTGTCGAAATAGCGGATGCCCGCGTCCCATGCTGCATTCAGCGCGGCCCGCGCCTGGTCCTCACTGATCGCGCGATAGAGATTGCCGATGGGTGCAGTGCCCATGCCGAAAGAGGGTAAGCCGTTCAGCCTCATGCCGGTGACACCCGGCGATAGATGCGCGCGGCATTGCCACCGAAAATGGCGGTCCGATCCGCTGCGGGCACCGCGTCCCAGGCAAGCGCATGCCACCCCGCATAGGAGCCGGCCAGGTTCAGCACCGGCCAGTCGCTACCCCATAACAGGCGATCCGGCCCGAAACAGGTGAGCGCCACCTCGATCCAGGGCAACACGGCGTCCGCCGGCGCGTCCGCTTCCAATTCCGTCAACAGCCCCGACAGCTTGCAGGCGATGTTGGGACAGGCGGCCAAGTCCCGCATCGCCTCTGCCCAGCCGTCAAAATCCTGCGGTACCGGTTTACCGCAATGGTCTATCACGATCGCCAGATCCGGGTTGCGACGGGCCAAGCGCAGGAGCGAGGGGAAATGTAGCGGCCGCACCAGCGCGTCGAACACAAGCTGTCGTTCCGCCATGCCATCCAGCCCGGCCTGCATCGCCGGATCGTCATAGCAACTGGCCGGTTCATTCTGCATCATCGGGCGAAAGCCCAGCAGCGGCCCCTGCGCCGCCAGATGCGCGATCCGCCGGGCCGCAGCGGGCGCAGTCAGGTCGGTCCAGCCGACCACGCCCTCCACACGCGGTGCGCCGGCGGCGAGGCCGAGCAGCCAGAGCGTGTCGGTTTCGGAGGGCTGGCTCTGCACCAGGATCGCCGATGTCACACCGCATGCGTCCATCTCCGGCAGCAGATCGTCGAGCGTGAAGTCCCGGTGGATGTCCGGCAGATCCGCACCCGGCCAGGTGCAATCATGCTGGCCGATCCGCCACAGATGGACATGAGCGTCGATCATGATGATGCCTCCTTGAGCGTGCGGCGGGCATAGAGGGCCACCACCGCGAATGCGAAAGCGGGCACCAGCATGGCCGCCTGAATTGTCCCGGCAAGGTCGGACAATAATCCCATCGCCATGGTCAGCACCGCTCCCCCGATAATGGCCATGACGATCAACGATGCGCCCGCCTTGGTCAATGGCCCGAGATCGCGCAGCGCGATGACGAAAATTGTCGGATACATGATCGACATGAAAAAGCTGCTGATGACCAGCGCCGCCAGGCCGGCAACCCCGCCTATGGCGGCGGCCAGCAGCGAAAGGAGCATATTGGCCGCCGCGAACAACTGCATCAGCCGCGCGCCGTCGATCCGCGCCAGCAAGGCGGCGCCCGCGAACCTGCCGATCATGAAGATGGCGAGGGACAATGTCAGCAGCCAGGCCGCCTTTTGCGTACTGATGCCGGGAACCGCATGTTCGGCATAGCGGATCAGATAGCTCCAGATCCCGACCTGTGCGCCGACATAGAAGAATTGCGCGGCCACCCCACCTAAATAATGCGGCCTGCGCAACAGCTGGCGATAGCCCGCAAACAGGGGGGCGTCGCGCCGCCCTGCCTCCACCGCCTGAGGCGGGAAGCGGGTCATGGCCAGCATGGCCGCCCATCCGAATACCAGCAGCGCGATCCCCAGATAGGGGCCGCGCACCGACGCCGCCGCCGCGACACCCTGCCCCGGCGCGTCCGACAGGATCAGCGTCGCGCCCAGCGCCACCCCGGCGATGGAGCCGAGCGGGTTGAAAGCCTGCGCCAGGTTGAGCCGCTGCGCTGCGCTTTGCGGCGGCCCCATCACCGCCACCATCGGATTGGCAGCCGTTTCGAGAAAGGCAAGGCCGCTGGCGATCACGAACAGGGCGAACAGGAAAAAGCCATAGCTCAGCTGCGCCGAGGCCGGCAGGAACAGCATCGCGCCCGCACCAAAGAGCAGCAGCCCGCCAATCACCGTCGCCTTATAGCCGAACCGCTCCGCCGCCAGCGCAGCGGGAATGGCAAAGCAAAAATAGCCGAGGTAAAAAGCCGACTGAACCAACCCGGACTGGAAATCGCTGAGCGTGAAGGCCTCGCGGAAATGCGCGATCAGCACATCATTCAGATTATTGGCCATGCCCCAGAGGAAGAACAGCCCGGTCGTCAGGATCATCGGGCTTGCGCGCATCGGAACCGCGCCGTTCGCCACGCCGTGCGTTTCCATCCGGGCTACCCTCTCCTGTCCTTGTCGACCAGACCGGACCGCTGCCCGGTCTGGTGGAGTGATAAGGCTAGTTTCGCCTCCACAGCCGATCAATAGGTCACGCGGGCGGTGATGCTGACGCGGCGGTCGTTGAGCACCGAGGATTGCGGACGGCTCGATATGCCATAATAGGTCCGGTTCTCCGTATTGGTGAGGTTCACGCCGTCGACGGTCAGCGCGAAGTTGGGCGTCACGGTGTAGGTGACCGACGCGTCCAGCTGCCCACGCGCGGCGTTGAAGATGGGCAGCTCGCCACTGCCATTGCCGCGCGTCGTCTCCACATATTTGCTCCGCCAATTATAGGCGACGCGCGCCGACAGCGGACCGCGATCGTAGAAGCCGACCAGATTATAGCTATATTTGGACAGCCGCTCGAGCGGCACGATCAGCGCGTTGCCTTCATTGTCGCGCGCGGCCGGGCTGGGCGCCTTGCTGTCGACATAGGTGAAGTTGGCCTGCACGCCAAAGCCCGACCACCAGCCCGGCAGGAAGTCGAAGAAGCTGTTGCCGCCAATCTCGAAGCCCTTGATCTTGCCATTGTCGCCGTTCAGCGGCCGGCTGACCGATACGGTGAAGGGGCCGTTGCCGAAGTCATAGACTTCATCCGTCGCCACATTGGCGATGAAGCCGTCAACCTTCTTGTAGAAGCCGGCGACGTAGAGCGACCCGCTCCGCGCGAAATACCATTCGAGCGAGGCGTCGAACTGATTGGCTTCCAGCGGCCGCAAATTGGGGTTGCCGGAACTGGATGTGCGCAGGCCGCTCCCGGGGTTCAACTCGACAATGTTGATATTGGGGTTGAGCTGCGAGAAGTCCGGGCGCGTCAGCCCCTTCGACGCCGCCAGCCGCAATTGTAGCTGATCGGTGAAATGATAGCGCAGGTTCAGGCTGGGCAGCGCCTTGGTGTAATTGGCGTTGACGCTGATCGGCACATAGCTGATCGGCCCGTTGGCCGGCTGACCATCGACGATGATCTGCGGCGTCTGCACACTGAAGCCGTCGGTCGCGACCTTGGTCTTGATCACGCGCACGCCGATATTGCCGTCCAGCGGGAAACCCGCGTCGGCAAAGTCGAAGCGCATCAGGCCATAGGCGGTATAGGTCTTCTCGCCCTGGGTGTTGCGGTCGCTCGGCACATAGTTGACGCCGGCGAGCAGGGCGTCCCGCTGGGAGTCACCGACATAAGGGGCCAGCGCGCGACGGGTTGCGTCATAATCCAGCACGATATCGCGATTGAAGAAGATGGCACCGTCGGGCACGCCTTCATATCCGCGATAGAGATCGCCCCGGAAACGGCGCAGCTCGTACAGATCCTCGCTTAGGCCCGTGGTGCCATAATAGGCATAGGTGCTGCTGTCGGTCACGGCCGACCGATCCGTATAGCGCAGGCCGGCGGCAATCGAGCGGATGATCCCGGCGTCGAAACGATAGTCGACGTCCAGCCTGCCGGCATATTCCTTGCCCACCGACCGCTCGACATGATCGAGATAGCCACCACCCAGCGGCGCATAATTAGCGATGTTCGTCACCGACCCGTCGCCATTGGTCGGATCGGCGTCCGGCGAGATGATCATCGTCGGCACGCCGCTGCCGACTTCCTGATAAAGGCGCTCGGCGTTCGAGTGGAGGATGACGATGGAACGCTGCCCATCGGTGGTGCCGCGGATATATTGAAAGTCGCCATTGACGGTCAGATTGCTCGTCGGATCCCATTTGACGTTCAGCGAGAAATCATTGGTGACCGACTTGCGCCGTTCCAGACTGGTGTTGGAGTCGATCGGCACGTTGACGAAGGTGCCGCTGCGGAAATTGCCATCCTCGTCATAGGCGAAGGGGGCGCCGAAGTCGGGCGTAATCGGATTGTTGCCGGTATAGGCGAAGAAGCTATAGTCGCCATATTGGAACTTATAGTCGGACCGGATATATTCGCCGGTGACCAGCAAAGTGTCAGTCGGCTTCCACTGCAACACCGCGTCGATGCCGAACCGGCGGCGGTCGCCCAGATATTGGCCGATGCCGACGCCATGGGGAAGATAGGTCGGCTGCCCTAGCCGGTTGAGCCCAGCGGCAGTGGCATAGTCGGTGGGATTGTTGGGCGTACCATCTGCCCCCAGCGATTCGTCGAGCAGGTAGAAGGGCTGGCTAGAAATCTGGTCCTGGCGGAAGGCGGTCTTCTGATAGGCCACATCGACCATCAGGCCGATTTCGCCGATGCCTGTATCCCAGCGATTGGACAGCAGCAGATTGGCCTGCGGCTTCGACTTGCCGTACAGATCATAATAGTTGACGCTCGCACTCGCCGACGCCTTGAAGCCGTCGAAATCGAACGGCTTTCGCGTGCGCAAGTTGATGAGGCCGCCGATCCCGCCTTCGATCAGGTCGGCGGACGGGTTCTTGTAGACGTCGATCCCGGCCAGCAGTTCCGAAGGCACATCTTCCAGACTCAGCGTGCGGCCGCCACTGGCGGTGAAGATGTCGCGACCGTTGATTTCGGTGCGGACCTGGCTGAGGCCGCGAATGGCGACCGAGCTGCCTTCGCCGAAGCTGCGCTGGATCTGGATACCGGTGATGCGCTGCAACGCTTCCGCCACATTCCGGTCGGGCAGCTTGCCGATATCTTCCGCAACGATGGAATCGACGATGACGTCGGAGTTGCGCTTGATATTCTGCGCGCTGGAGAGGCTGGCGCGCACGCCCGTGACAACGATGTCTCCTTCGGTCGCAGTGGCCGTGCCGGATTGGTCCGCAACGGCATCCTGCGCCGAAGCGGCGCAGCCCAGCATGATGCCGAGCGTCGAAATGCCGGCGAGCCATTTGGCACGAGTCGCGATGTGCTGAATCTTGGTCATCAAGCCTTCCTCTCCCTGTCTTCCGCCGGAACCTGCGCTCCCGCGGCCGCTCGTTGGCGACGCTATCATCCCGATCGTCCCGTTGAGAATGGGAGCGATATCAAGAACCGGAGCGATGCATACGCCCAAAGCTAACTATATGAAATATAAAAATTGCTTTCGCGGGTTGAAGCTGCTTATTTCGCGGCCGAAGCCGCTACGGTGTATTCCGCAGCAAGGCCGTTGGAAGGGACAGCGATGAACGGCAAGACGCGCTACCAGGCGCCTGCGCTAGCGAAGGGATTGGAGATTTTGGAGCTGCTGGCCGCCGCCAGCGACCCGATGACCATGTCCGACATCTCGACCGCGCTCGGCCGCTCCGTCAGCGAAATCTTCCGCATGCTTCAGGTGCTTGAAGAGCATGGCTATATCGCCCGGGCGGAAGATGGCTATCGGCTCACCAACCGGCTGTTCGCGCTGGGCATGAGCCAGCCCCCGATCCGCGACCTTGCGTCGACTGCTCTGCCGGTCATGCAGGCGCTGGCCCGCAAGGCCGGGCAGAGCTGCCACCTCGCCGTCGCATCGGGTGGAGAGATGGTCGTCATCATCGCCATCGAAGCGCCGGGCCTCGCTGGTTTCGCGGTTCGTGTCGGCTATAAAAGGCCGCTGCACCGGTCCAATTCGGGCCGCATATTGCTCGCCTTCCAGACGGCAGACATGCGCGACGCAATGCTCGACGATGTTCGCGCTACCGGTGAGACGGTGGACCTTGCCGAATTGACCGGGCGCCTGGACGCCGCGACCGCGAGCGGGGGCAGCAATGCTCCCAGTCCGATGCTGACCGGCATCACCGACCTGTCGGCCCCTATTCTGGTCGGCGGCGTGGCCCGGGCTGCGCTCACCATGCCTTTTGTCGAAGGCGCCGCCAATCGCACGACGATGGAGGCGTGCAGCGATCTGGTGCGAACGGCCGCGCAGACGATCGGCACCGCCCTGTCGCCTATCGTCGCCACGCCGGCGCGCCTTGTGGAGTGAAGCCAATGACCGGACTCGATCGCCGTACCATGCTCACCGCTGCCGCCGGACTGGCGGCACTCCCTTCGGTTGCCGTCGGGCAGACCGGCTCTTCGGACGAGATTATAGATCTTTGGCCCGGCCTGCCGCCGGGCGCCATGGCGCAATCAATCAAGCACAAGGTCGATAACAAGTCGAAGGATCCGGCCATTCTCGACCGCTGGCTGACCGGCATAGAGCGGCCGACTTTGGTGGTGCGCCGCCCGGCGCGGCCCAATGGCGCGGCCATGCTCGTCATTCCGGGCGGCGGCTATGGCTTTGTTTCCTATGACAAGGAAGGGACGGATCAGGCCGCCTGGCTGAATGCGCGCGGCATCACCGCCTTCATTCTTGTTTATCGGTTGCCGGCCGAAGGATGGCGGCGGCGGGAAGATGTGCCGTTGCAGGATGCGCAGCGGGCGATGCGGCTCATCCGTGCCCGCTCCGCCGAACTGGGTGTCGATGGCGCGCGCATCGGCGTGCTAGGCTTTTCGGCGGGTGGGCATCTGGCCGGATCGCTCGCGACGCGCCATGGCGAGAGCATTTATGACGCCGTTGACGCGGCCGATCAGCAGGATGCCCGCCCGGCGCTCGCCGCGCTGATCTATCCGGTCGTCAGCCTGCAGGCGCCCTTTACCCATGGCGGGTCGCGCGACAATCTTCTCGGGTCCGGCGCATCGGCGGAGATGCAGGCGGCCCGGTCAGTGGAACAACGGGTCGATGCTTCCACCCCGCCGCTCTTCATGGTGCATGCCACCGACGACGGCCTGGTGCCGCCCGCCAACAGCATCGCGCTTTATCAGGCCATGGAGAGCGCGCGCAGGCCGGTCGCGCTGCATCTGTTCGAGGATGGCGGCCATGGATTCGGCACGCGCCTGCCAGCGGCCCGGCAGGTGTCGATTTGGCCGGAGCTGCTGATGCGCTTCGTCGCTGCGCACGAACTGGTCGCGGCATGAAGCATATCCTCGGCGCCCTGCTTCTGCTGCTTGGCGGCACTGCCCAAGCCGCGCCCGGCTCTTATCAAAGCGCGCCGGAACGGCGGATCGTGGCGGAAAAGGACTGGGGGCCATGGCTCGGCCCCTTCCGCGCCAAACTGGTCCCGAGCCTCATGCAGGATTTCGGCGAGCGCTATCTCTACGCGCCCGCCAATGCCGCGCTGCCGCCGCCGGCGCCGGGTGAGCAGCGGGTCGTTTTTCTGGGCGATTCCATCACCGACCGCTGGAACCTGGCCACCAGCTTCCCCGGCAAACCCTATATCAACCGCGGCATCGGTAGCCAGGTGACGGCGCAGATGCTGCTGCGTTTTCATCAGGATGTGGTGGCTCTCCACCCGAAGGTGGTCGTCATCCTCGCCGGGATCAACGATGTGCAGGGCTTTCTCCAGCAGGAAACCCCCGAGCAGATCGAAAGCCATTGGGAAGCGATGGCGGACCTTGCCGACGCCCATGGCATAAAGCCCGTGTTCGGATCGCTGCTGCCCGTCAACGATTATAGCGAGGCCGCGCGCGATGTGGTGAAGGAGCGCAAGCCGGAGCAACTGCGCACCCTCAACGCCTGGCTGCGCGATTTCTGTGCGCGGCGCGGCTATGTCTATGCCGATTATCATTCCGCGCTGGTGGACGCCAAAGGCCTGATGGCCGCGCGCTTCACGCAGGACGGGGTTCATCCGCTCGACAATGGCTATGCCGTCATGGCGCCGATCACCGCGGCAGCGATCGATCAGGCACTCAATCGACAATGAAGGAGAAGAGGATGCTGCGCCTTGCCGCTGCCTGTGCCCTGATGATCGCCGCTTCGGCGCAAGCGGAAACGAAGATCCCCGGCGATCCTTATGCCGATGATCCGGTCGGCATCATGGCCGACCCCTGCCCTGCCCATCCCCAACCGAGCGACAAGGCGGGTTGGAAGATGTGGAACCTCCGCATGTTCACCCGCGATTTTGGCCAGCTGTGCCGTTATGCGGCGGACAATCGCGCGCTCGCGGGGAAGCCAGTCCGCGTCGTCTTCATGGGCGATTCCATCACCGACAACTGGATCAAGGCCGATCCCGACCTCTTTACCGATGGTCTGGTCGATCGCGGCATCAGCGGCCAGACGACCGCGCAGATGCTGGTCCGCTTTCGCCAGGATGTGATAGCGCTAAAGCCGCGCGCGGTTCACATCATGGCCGGCACCAACGACATTGCCGGCAATAGCGGCGCGGCGACCATGGAGACCGTGCTGGGCCACATTCAGAGCATGGCCGAACTGGCGCAGGCTCATGGGATCAAGGTCATATTGGCGTCGATCCCTCCGGCCGCCGCTTTCCCCTGGAGCCCGGACAAGCAGCCCGCGCCGCAGATCGCAGCGATCAACCGCTGGCTCGCCGACTATGCGCGGGCGAACGGCTTCACCTATGTCGACTATCATGCGGCGATGGCGCAGCCCGATGGGGCAATGAAGCCGGGGCTTGCCGATGACGGCGTGCATCCCACCAAAGACGGCTATGCGATGATGCGCCCGCTGACGCGCGCCGCCATTGCCAAGGCTCTTGAGGCGCCCCGATGATCGGGGTCGACCGCCGCGCCTTCCTCGCCGGCAGCGCCGCGCTGGGGCTTGCCCGCACCGCGCGGGCCGCCAGCCCGATGGGCACC
>DAMDPH010000005.1:0-68382 GCA_032082785.1 Sphingobium sp.
CCCGATCCGCTGGCGCCCGGTGCGGAGCGGACCAGCCGGCCCGCCATGGCCTTCACCGACGGCGGCGGCGCGGCATCGCCGGTCGAACCCTCTCATCTGAGGACGTCGCTATGACCCTGCATCAACCCCATGCCGGCGAAGCGCCGGGCAGCCGGGCGGGCGAGGAGACGATCGTCGATCTGATCCGCCAGTTCACGCGGCAGGGCGCCCATCTTGCCGAGCAGCAGATGAACCTGGTTCAGGCGGAAGTGCGCGAGGGCGTGGACGATCTCAAGACCGGCATCGTCGCCATGCTGGGCGCGGCTGTTGTCGGCATGGCGGGCCTTGGCGTGCTGCTGATGGGCCTCGCCTATCTGCTGGGCGACGCGATCGACAATATGCCGGTCGCGACCGTCATCGTCGGCATCGTCGCGCTGGTGATCGCCGGCATCCTGTATGCGGGCGCGTCCAAGAAGCTGCGGTCCAGTGAACTGGCGCCGGAGCGGAGCCGCCGCACGCTCGAACGTACCCCCGACGCCGTGCGCGGCGACCTTCATTCGGAGAAACATCATGCATGACCATGGCGCGACCCAGGATCCTGCTGCCATCGAGCAGGACATCCGCCGCACGCAGGAGGAGATGAGCCGCACCGCCGATCGCATCGGTTCGCAACTCACCCCGCGCAATCTGATCAACGCGCTGCTCGATCAGGCGGAAAGCAACAATGTCGATGCGCGCAAGCTGCTGGATGGCGCGCGGCGCAATCCGCTGGCGCTCGGCATGATCGCCGGCGGCGCCCTGTGGCTCATCAGCGATTATGATGCGAAGTTTCCCCACCGTTCGGCGAGCGACAGCGGCCCCGACCTGTCGGACGATTATCATCATCGCGATTATGTGACGCATATGGAGCGGATCGATCTGCGCGACGGCGAAGATCCGCTGACCTATCAGCGGCGCCGCGACATCGCCCGCGCCAATTATCTGATGGTGGAGCGCGATCATGACGAGGATGATGCCAGCTTCCGGCGCCGGCTGAACGAGGCGGGCGAGCGTTTCCGGGCCAAGCGCCGCGCCTGGTCCGATCATGCGCAGGAGAGCGGGCGCGCGTTGAAGGATCGGGGCAGCGCGGCGGCGTCGCAGCTATCCTCCTCCTATGGCGACTCCCCACTGGTCGGCGGGCTGATCGCGGCCGCGGCCGGCGCCTTCCTCGGCTCCATCCTGCCGACGACGGCGATGGAGGAGGAGAAGCTGGCGGGCCTCGGCGAAAGCCTGCGCGACGCGGCAGCGGATCAGAAGGACCATCTGGTCGAGCGGTTCGAAGACAAGCTGTCTTCCAACCCGCCCTTCACGGATCAGGCGCATCGCAGCCCGGCCGGCATGATGCGCTGATGCCGCTGGTGTAGCGGAACAATTAAGGCGCGGCAGCGATGTCGCGCCTTTTTCGGTCTGGATGTTCAGCCGTGACTCGCCTGTTCCGCATGGTCAGACGCGCGGATGATGTTTTCATTACCAGCGATGGCGGCGGTGCCGCGTTGGACGCGTTTGGCGCGGTAAAGTGCTTCGTCGGCCGCGCGCAGCATGGCGAAGCGGCCGTCATGCCCGCCATCCTGCACACAGGCGCCGATCGTGGCCGAGACGGGGATGATGTCGTCGCTGACCGGCACCGGCAGGCGCAGCTCGGCCAGTAGTTGCGCAAGTCCCGCTTCCAGCTCGGTCCCGGTTGCGCCGCGCAGCAGCAGGACGAATTCATCGCCGCCCAGCCGGGCGCAGAAATAATGGTCGAACCGCTCGAAACGGCGCAGCCGGTCGGCCACCTCCCGCAATATGTCGTCGCCGGCGGCATGGCCGAGCCGGTCATTCACTTCCTTGAACCGATCCAGGTCGAGCAGGGCGACGGTCACCGGGCCCGCGCCTTCGGAAAACGCGCCCAGTTCCTCGTCCAGCCGCTCGTTGAAGGCGCGACGGGTGGCGATGCCGGTCAGCTCGTCGGTGCGGGCATCCTCGCGCAGGCGGCGTTCGAGCCGATAGCGTTCGGTCACATCCTGAACCACGCCGATGATCGCCAGAACATGATTGCCGCGCCGCTCCGGCTCGCCCAGGGTGCGGATGCGGCGCGACAGCCCGCGCGCGTCGATAATGTCCAGTTCCAGATCCCAGGGCTGCCCTTCCGCACTGCACAGGGCGATGGCGGCCTCCAGCCGGGCGCGGTCGGGTGCGGGGTAGAAGTTCAGCGCCTTGGCAAGGTCCGGCTCCTGCGCGGGGTCTAGGCCGTGGATCGCATAGGTTTGCTTGGACCAGTGAACCTGCTTGGTGGCGATGTCGAAGCGCCAGGAACCGATCCGCGCCATCCGTTCGGCATGTTGCAGCAGCCGCTGGGTCGTGCGGATGGCGATCAGCGCCTCCTGCCGCTCCAGCGCCAGCCGCAGCCTTTCCTTGCTGACGCGCCGCGCCTCCAGCAGGGCATCCACCACCTGCGCCATGCCCCGCAGCATATCGAGCTTGTCGGGGGACGGATCGTGCGGCCGGGTATCGGCGACGCACAGCGCGCCGACCGGCAGGCGCGTCACCCCGTCGGGGCCGAGCGCGCGCACCGGCATGCCGGCGTAGAAACGAATATGGGGTGGCCCCGTCACCAGCGGATTGGTGGCGAAACGCGGGTCTTTGCTCGCATCGCGGATCACCATCATCTCGTCGAGGGCGACCGTATGCTGGCAGAAGGAAATTTCGCGCGGGGTCTGCGTGGCGGTGAGGCCGCGCTTTGCCTTGAAGACCTGCCGGTCCGCCTCGATCAGCGAAAAAAAGCCCATGGTGCAGCCGAACAGATGCTGCGCGCCCACGACAATGGCGTCATATTCGGCCTCTGGCGGCGTGTCCGTCAGTTCGAGCATCCGCAGTGCGGCAAGGCGAGCTTCTTCGCTTCGCGCGTCGATGGGGGCCATTGTCACATCCTGTTTTGTCCATCCTCTTCCGTATAACAACGCAACATTACCGAATTTGCCCCATGGCAGCGAATTGACCTCGAGGACGGCTCGACGCTGGGGATTGGCCGCGTTAGGCAGGCGGATGCAGGACGGCATCCGGGCGGGAGGCATATGGGCGAGATCGTCAATTTGAGACAGGCGCGCAAGACGAAGATGCGCGCGGAAAAAGAGCGGCTTGCCGAGACGAACCGCGCCCGCTTCGGCCGCACCAAGACGGAACGAAAGGCGGAGGCGGCCGAGGCGCAAAAGCTGGCGCAACGGTTGGAACAGGCACGCCGCGAGCCGTCCGACCGATCCGACGAAGACTGAAGGCCGCCCCGCAGGCGAGCCGTTCCTTCTGCATCGAGGGATAAATATGCTACGCGTTTAGTTGTGAGGCTGTCGGGCAGGAATGGTCCGACGGTCGCCCGTTGCTGTCGCCGGCTAAGGAATTGTTTTGCCTGTTCACCTGCTGATCCGCTCGCTCGCACTGCTGCTGCTTGCCCTTGCCACGCCCGTCTCCCTGCCCGCCCTCGCCCAGTCAGACGCGGCGGCACCGGCGGCGCCAGCGGTTCCGCCCGATCCCTATGGCCGCGAAACGCCCCGGTCGGCGGTGACGGGCCTCATCAGTGCGCTGGCGGCCAAGGATCATGACCGGGCGGCGCATTATTTCGACGTGCCGGGGGAAAATGATCCGCAGCTTCATGCCGCGGCGGGCCAGTTGGCCGGGCGGTTGCAGGCGCTGCTCGACCGGGGTGGCACGCTCTTGCCATTTGGCGCCTTGTCGAACGAGCCGGGCGGCCGCATCGACGATGGACTGGCGAGCGACGTCGAAAATGTCGGCAGCATGCCCATTGGCGGGCAGAATGCCCCGATCCTGCTCAAGCAGCGCAAGTCGGGCGATCGGCAGGTCTGGCTGATCTCCCACGACACGATGCGCCAGCTGATCACCGCACGGGAGGAAGTGACGGTCGGACAGGCGGCGAAGGCCGACAATGCCTATACGATAGGCGGCGCGCCGATCCGCGACTGGGCCTTGTTGCTGGGGCTGGCGGCGTTCAGCTTTGGCGGGCTGTGGATGCTGGCGGCGCTGCTGCTCATGGGGTTGCGGCGGCTGGTCGCTGACCCCGATACGAGCGGCGTCTACCGTTTCCTGCATGCCGCGCTGCCGCCGCTCAGCCTGCTGACCGCCGTTATCGCCTTTTTCGGCTGGGTGGAGAGGATGCCCGTCGCCATCGTCGCTCGGCAGACGCTGCTGCGCTATACCGGGCTGGTCGCGCTGGTCGCGCTGGTCTGGTTCGGTCTGCGACTGGTCGATGCCATCAGCGATACGGCCATTGCCCGCATGCAGCGGCAGGAGCGGCGGCAGGTGATATCCGTCGTCACGCTGATCCGGCGTGCGGCAAAGATCCTGTTGCTGGTCTTTTCCGCCGTGGCGATCCTCGACACGTTCGGGATCGACGTGACCACGGGCATCGCCGCTCTGGGCATCGGCGGCATCGCGCTGGCTCTCGGCGCGCAGAAGACGGTCGAAAATCTGGTCGGCAGCGTCACCGTCATCGCCGATCGGCCGGTGCAGGTGGGCGACTTCTGCCGGGTGGGGGATGTTGTCGGCACGGTGGAGGATGTCGGCATCCGCTCCACCCGCATCCGCACCAATGAGCGGACGCTGGTGACGATCCCCAATGGCGACCTGTCGTCGCGGCAGATCGAAAATTTCGCCGTGCGCGACCGCTTCCTGTTCAATCCGGTGATCGGCATCGAATATGGCCTGTCCTCCGCCAAAATCCGGGAGGCGGTGCATATCGTCGCCAGCACGCTGGAGGATCATGAAAAGGTCGCCCCGGATTCCCGCGCGCGGCTCGGCAGCTTCGGCGAAAGCGCGCTCAATATCGAGGTCTTTTCCTATATCGCGGTGCCGGACTTTGCCGCGAGCGTCATCGTCCGCGAGGAATTGCTGCTCACCATCTATGAGCGGTTCGAAGAGGCCGGCATCGGCATCGCCTTCCCCACCCGGACGCTGCTGATCACGGAGCGGCGCAGCGATCCGCCGGGGGAGGACGCCGTCCCCTCAGCATCAGAGCGGCCAGGTCCAGAGGATCAGCGGCGTCCCCACCAGGATGACCAATAGCGACAAGGGCGCGCCCAGCCGCGCATAATCGCCGAAGCGGTAGCCGCCCGGTCCCAGCACCAGCGTGTTGCACTGATGCCCGATGGGGGTGAGGAAGTCGCATCCCGCGCCGACCGCCGTTGCGATCAGAAAGGCTTCGGGGCGATAGCCGAGATCATGGGCGAAGACGGCGGCGATGGGCGCCATCACCAGCACCGTGGCGGCATTGTTGAGGAAGGGCGTGACCGCCATCGCCGTCACCAGGATCAGCGCCACCGCGCCCCAGGGCGGCATTTGCGCGGCGATATGGGCAAGCTGCGTCGCGATCACGTCCGACGCGCCGCTGCTCTGGAGCGAGGCGCTGACCGGGATGAGGGCGCCCAGCATGATGAGGATCGGCCATTCGACCGCCTCATAGGCTTCGCCGACCGGCAGCGCGCCGGTGATGACCACCAGCCCCGCCGCCGCGAAGAAGGCGACCGCTACCGGCACCAGCCCGGTCGCCGTCGCCGCCATGGCGACCGCCAGGATGATGATCGGCAGCCAGCCGCGCTTGGACAATCCAAGGCGGATCGACCGCTGCGCCAGCGGCAGCGCGCCCAGCTGGCTCAGCCGGTTGGGCAGCAACGCGGTCGGCCCTTGCAGCACCAGCACATCCCCGGCCCGCAGCACGATCTGCCCCAATTTGCGGGTGAGATGCTCGCCCGATCGCGAGACCGCGATCAGGTTGATGCCAAAACGCTCGCGCAGCGACAGCCGACCTGCGGTGCGGCCGATGAGCGCGGAGTCGGTCGTTACCACCGCTTCGATGACGCCGATTTCTTCGGCATCGTCGCGGCTCTTGTCTTCGCCCGCCAGCGTCAGCTTGTCGCGCGCGATCACCCGCTCCAGCGCGTCCGGCTCGCCGCTCAGGATCAATATGTCGCCGGCGCGCAGATGAACGCGCGGATGGGCGGTGCCTTGCATGTCGCCGCGCAGCAGGCTGGTGACGCCGACCCGATGATCGTGCCGCTCCAGGAAGGACTCGATCGTCTCGCCGATGGCGGGGGAGTCTTCGGCGACGCTCGCTTCGGTCACATAGTCGGAAATGGTGAGCGCTTCGCCCATGGACGGCGCGCCGCGCCGGTTGCGCGGCAGGAAGCGATAGCCAAAACGCAGGAAGATGATGCCGACAAGCAGCAGCCCCGCGCCGGTGGGCAGATAGTCGAACATGCCAAAGGGCTGGCCAGTCATGTCCTGCCGCACGCGGCTGACGATGATATTGGGCGAGGTGCCGACTAGCGTGGTCAGGCCGCCCAGCAGCGAGGCGAAGGCCATCGGCATCAGGAAGACGGACGGGCTGGCCTCATTCTTCTTGGCCATCTGCATGGCGGCGGGCATCAGCATGGCCAGCGCGCCTACATTCTTGATCAGCCCCGAAGCGATGCCGACCGTCGTCGTCAGGATCAGCAATTGCGTGCGGATGCGCTGGACGCGGGCGGACACGAAGCCGATCGCCGCCTCGATAAAGCCCGACCGCTGCACCGCCGCCGACATGACGAGGGCGGAGCCGACGATGATGACGATATCGTCGGAAAAGCCGGTAAAGGCGTCCTCCGGCTTGACGATGCCCAGGGTCAGCGCCGCGAGCAGCGCGATGATGGCGGTCACGTCATAGCGAAACCGCCCCCAGAGAAAGAGCGCCATCATGCCGATGAGGGTTGCGATGGAAAGCCATTGCGGCAGGGTCATGAAAGATCCGGGTTCAGCCGGCCCAGAGGCCGGCGAGGGCGAAAAGGGTGACGAGCAGGAGGAAACCGTTGACGGCGATCAGCAGCCAGGACGGGAGGCGGGCGGTGTCCGGCCGGGGCGGGGCGATGCGGATCATCTGCCGCCATACCGCCGCAACGAAGCAGAAGCCGCTGAAGAGGACCAGCATGCTCCCGGTGGCGAGCGGCAGCGGTTTAGCCACGATGCCGTCCAGTAATGCCCGGGCGCCAATGCCCGACGCCAGCGCCGCGAGGTCCGTCCGCACCCAGGCGGCATAGGTGCGCTCGGCCGCCAGTACCGTCCGGTCGGCGGCAAGCTGCGTCCGCCGATCCGCGCTATCGACTTGTTGATCGGCGCTGTCTTCCAGCCGCGCGGCGCTCTGCGCCAGGCGTCCCCGTTCATTCTGCATGGAGGCCACAACGCCGGTAAGGGCAAGAAGTAACGGCGGAAAAAGGCGAATTTTCGATGTGGCCGCAAAAACCTGAACGGATGCTCGGTCGCGCCTGAACGAAGCCGGCATGTAGCGGGCTGACAATCGCGGCCCGCCGGTCTAGGCTGGCTCCATCAAAACAAAGGATCGGGGGTTAAGGCCTTGAAAATATTATCTCGTCTGCTGCTTTCTGCGGCAATGGTCGCTGGCGTGTCGGCGATGCCGGCGCTGGCGCAGCCCAAGCAGGTGCTGACGCACGAAACGCTGTGGATGATGAAGCGGGTGGGTGCGCCCGTGGTCAGCCCCGATGGCAAATGGGTGATCTATTCCCTGAACGAACCCTCCTATGAAAAGGACGGTGCGGTCACCGATCTCTGGATCGTGCCGGCGGACGGATCGGCCGCGCCGCGCCGGCTGACCGCGAGCAAGGCGGGCGAGAGCAACCCGGTCTGGGCGCCCGACAGCCGCCGCATCGCCTTTTCCACCAAGCGGGAAGGGGACACCGTCGCGCAAATCTATGTGCTGGATCTGGCCGGCGGCGACGCCAAGCGCGTCACCACCATTCCGACCGGCGCCGAGCGGCCGCAATGGCGCCCGGACGGGCAGGCGATCCTGTTCGAGAGTCAAGTCTATCCCGGCGCGACCGACATCGCCGCCAATGAAAAGGCCGCCGCCGAACGCAAGGCGCGCAAGTTCAACATGCGCGTCTATGAACATTTCCCGATCCGCTACTGGAATGACTGGGTCAATGATCGCCAGCCGAGCCTCTGGGTCCAGCCGCTGAGCGAAGGCGCGGTCCCGCGCGATATTCTGTCGCCCACGCGTCTGGCGCAGACGGAGGGTTTTTACGGCCGCGCGCAGAATGACGGCGGCGCGACGCTGTCGCCGGTGTGGAGCCCGGATGGCAAGGACATCATCTTCATCGCCACGACCGAGCGCTGGAACGCAGCCCATGCGCGGGTGAATTATGGCCTCTACCGCATGCCGGCGCAAGGCGGCGAGCCGAGCCTGCTGACGGCCACGCCTGGCGAATATGGCGACCCCAAATTCACGCCCGATGGCAAGAGCCTGCTCTTCCTCTTCAACAGCCAGGGCGAGGATGTCTATGATCTGGCGCGGCTGCATCGGCTGAGCTGGCCCGCGGGCGGCGAGGCCGTGCTGCTGAGCGGCAGTTTCGACCGGGAGGTGGACAGCTATGCGGTAACGCCCGACAGCCGCAGCATCTATCTGACCGCGCCGGAAGCGGGGCTGGAAAATCTCTATCGCCTGCCGGTCGCCGGGGGCACGCCCGAACTGGTGATCGCGCCCAAGGTGGGCGGCTATACCGCCATCGACATCCCCTCGGACGCGCGTTCGCCGCAGCTGATCGCCAGCTATGGCAGCGCGGTCAATCCGGCCGAACTGGTGCGGATCGACCCCAAGGCCAAGCGCCACGACAATCTGACGCAGGTGAATACGGCGCTGGCGGCCAGCATCGACTGGGCCAGTCCGCAGCATTTCTGGTTCACGTCCGAACAGGGGCGCCGCATCCACAATATGATCGTTACCCCGCCCAATTTCGATCCGGGCCGCAAATATCCGCTGCTGGTGCTGATGCATGGTGGCCCGGCGTCATCGCATACCGACCAGATCGGCCTGCGCTGGAATTATCATCTGCTGGCGAGCGCCGGCTATGTCGTGCTGCTCACCGACTATAGCGGATCGACTGGCTATGGAGAGGCCTTCTCCCGCGCGATCAAGCTCGACCCGCTGCGCGGTCCGGCCAATGAGATCAACCAGGCCATGGACGAAGCGGGCAAGCGCTTCAGCTTCATCGACACGGCCAATGCCTGCGCCGGCGGCGCCAGCTATGGCGGGCATCTCGCCAACTGGATGGAGGCGACGACCACCCGCTATAAATGTATCGTCAGCCATGCGGGCGAAGTCGACCTGCTTACCCAATGGGGGACCAGCGACTTCAACTATGGGCGCGAAGTGGCGAGCGGCGGCCCTCCCTGGGGCGACAGCAAGGTGTGGCGCGACCAGAGCCCGATCACCTATGGCAAGGACTGGAAGACGCCGATGCTGCTGACGGCGGGCGAACGCGATTATCGCGTGCCGCTGTCCAACACGCTGGAAACTTGGTCGACGCTGCAACGGATGCAGGTGCCGAGCCGCCTGCTGATCTTCCCCGACGCCTGGCACTGGATCACCCGGCCGGAGGATAGTCGCCAATTCTATCGCGAGGTTCAGGGTTGGCTCGCCCAATATCTGAAGGACGGGCCGGCGGTGAAGGGCGGCCCGATCGGCGCCGACAAGACGCCCTGATCGGCACCGACAGAACGCCCTGATCCATCAGGCGCAGCAAGCGGCGCGAGCGGTTAAACCCGTTTGCGCCGCTCAGTCGTTCAGCAGGTCGCGCACTTCCTTGCGCAGCGTCTCGATCCGATAGGGCTTGGCGATGAAGCGCCCGTCATCGGGAATATGATCCTTGGGCGGCCAGGTGTCGCCGGAGGTCAGCAACAGCCGCACATGCGGCCAGCGCTCATGCACCATCCGGGCAAGCTCCACGCCATTCATGCTGCCGGGCATGCGAATGTCGGTGAAGACGAGATGCACGGTGCCGGCCTCTTCCATCAGGCGTAGCGCCTCGTCCGCATCCTTCGCCTCAATCACTTCATAGCCCGCCTCGCTCAGCGCGTCGGAACTGACGAAGCGTACCAGCAGCTCATCCTCCACCACCAGGATGGTGCATTTTCTGTCCTTGTCCATCGCATCCGCCATCATGGGTAGGGAGGAGGAGAAACAGCGCAGAAGCCGGTGCGTTCCCCACGCTGTCCGCTTTTCAGCCGCTTTTGCGATGGCGGCCTGCCCTTGCGTGCCGCGCGGCTGTCATCTTCCATATTCATCCTTTCACAAGGCTGTCGCCGAACCGTCACCGGCGGGTCATGGACGCTCCCTACCCGGCGGGCGCTCGCTCTTATTGCAGCGCAGCATCAGACATATCGATGGGTCGTATCGGGGGACTATGATGAAGATCTTGAACATGAGCGTGGCCATGACGGCGCTGGCCGTGGCGCTTGCCGGCAGCAGCGCCGCCTTCGCCGTGGAGGCTGACGGCGCATTGGCAGCGGGTGCGGCTGCGGCCGCAGCTGCCGGTGCTGGCGCGGAAGAGGGCATGATCGTCGTGACCGGGCAGGGGACCACCTATGCCAACAGCCAGGTCACCGAACCGATGCTCGACCGCCAGTCGGTGCTGACCAGCGTCAACGCCGCGCTCAACGAATTGCCCGGCGTGCTGGTGACGGAAGGCGATGCTTTCGGATCGGCCGACTGGGCGACGTCGATCACCATGCGCGGCTTTAGCAGCAGCGGCAGCACGCAGCAGATCGGCACCACCATCGACGGCATTCCCAATGGCGGGTCGGGCTATGGCGGCGGATCGAAGGCCAACCGCTATCTCGACGTCCTCAACCTCAAGACGATCGACGTGTCGCAAGGCACAGCCGACATCGCCTCGCGCTCCAACGAGGCGCTGGGCGGTACGCTCAACTATCTGACGAGCGATCCGGAAAATGGCGAGCGGCTGCGTTTCGTTGTAGGCGGCGGCGACTATTCGGCGCGCAAATTCTATGCCCGCTATGATACCGGCGCCTTCGCGCCCGACAGCTATGCCTGGATCAGCGCCTCTTCTTCGCGGGTGAAGGACTGGATCGACGGAACCGGCCGCACGTCGCGCGACCATGTCGCCGCCAAGATCATCAGCCGCGTCGGCAAGGTCGATCTGACCGCCTATGCCTCCTATGACGATGCCAATGAGTCCGAATATGGGTCTGTGTCCAAGGCGGGCTTTGCCAACAACCCCGGTCAGGACGGCCTGGTCGGCGTGTGGACGGGCATTCCCTATCTCGACCAGAGCTATCGGTCGGGATCGCGCGCGCTGCGGCGCAACCTGCTCGGCTATCTCAAGGCGAAGATCGACCTGAACGAGGTGCAGCTGACGCTGGGCGGCTATGGCCATCGCATGCGCGGGCGCGGCGACTGGCTGCCGCCCTATCTGGTGGACGTGACCGATGACGGCGCCGGCAATGCGAACAGTGAATTTGCCGGGGGGCAGACGGTCTATGGCGGCGGCAATCTTGGACGGATCTTCTTCGTCACGCCGAACGGCGCCACCGCGCCGATGATCGAAGGCTGTACCGGCACCGCCACCGTGCCCGGCGAGTCGAGTCCGAGCTGCTATGGCGCTGATGCGCTGCCGGTCATGTCCTACCGCCACACCCATTATCGTAACCGGCGGCTTGGCCTGACCGCGGATATCGGCTGGACTCACGACATAGGCGCGGCGGAAAATCTGCTGCGCGCGGGGCTTTGGTATGAAAATGGCCGCTCGCGCCAGACCCGCGACTGGCACAAGGTCAGCAATGCGCTGGTCGGCCCTGCCTTCGATGCGCGGCCCTATTGGGTGCAATATTCGACCGACTATGATCTGGATGAGGTCATGTATTATGTCGAGGATGTCGTGCATTTCGGCCGACTGACGGCACGCGCGGGGGTGAAGCAATTCTTCCTCAAGCAGGACCGGCAGGGGCTTCTCGCCGGCGATAGCAGCTATACCAAGCTCGACTATCATTCCGACCCGCTGCTTTCGCTTGGTCTCAGCTATGAGACGCCGGTTGACGGGCTGGAGGTCTTTGGTGGCTTCTCGCAGAATTTCGCCGCGATCCAGTCCGGCCTGCTCGATCAGGGGGCGCTCGCGCTTCAGGAAATCAGCCCGGAAACCGCTGATAATATCGAGCTGGGGGCGCGCTATAGCGGCTCCCGCCTGCAGGCGTCGCTGACCTTCTACGACATCTCCTTCAGCAATCGGATCGCCTTTATCAGCTCCAACCTAGTCGACGGCATCGACTATCTGGAGGAAGTCGACGGCCTCTACCTCAATGTTGGCGGTATCCATAGTCAGGGCGTGGAGCTGGCGCTTGCCTGGCGCGCAACGCCGCGCCTGACCCTGTCGACCAGCTACAGCCACAACCGCGCCCGTTATCGCGGCACCGGCAATGCGGAGCAGGATGCGGATATCGGCATCACGCCGGGCGCGCAGGTCTATAACAGCCCCAAAAATATGGGAACGCTGTCGGCCGACTGGCGCGGCGACCTGTTCAAGGCGGGGATCGCGACCAAATTCGTCGGCGACCGGTTCATCGACGCCAGTGGTTCGACGGTGGCCGACAGCTTCGTGCTGACCAACGCCTATGTTGGCGTGAACCTCGTCAATGTCAGTCATTTGCTGAAGGACGCCGAGTTCACGATCACCGTCAACAACCTGACCGACGAGCGCTATCTGGCGGGGGCGGATGGTGGCACGGCTTTCCTCGGAACGCCGCGCACCATCACCGCAGCCTTGACGCTCGACTTCTGATCGCGTCTCTCCCCGATGTCCCGCCAACGGATATCGGGGAGCCACGCAGCGGAGCATCGCCATGAGCCAACTGTCACGTCGTTCCATCCTTGCCGGAGGGTTGGGTGCCGGCATCATGGCCGCGCTGCCGCCCGCCATTGCGCGCGCCGCGTCGATTGGACCGGATGTGCGCAGCGGCACCATTCAAGATGTCGATCATATCGTCATCTTCATGCAGGAAAATCGCGGCTTCGATCATTATTTCGGCACGATGCGGGGCGTGCGGGGCTTTGGCGACCGCTTTCCGATCCCGCTGGCGCCCACCGGCGGGCGAGAGCGCAACGTGTGGCAGCAGCAAGACGGCAAGGCGGACGGCGGCCCGCGTCAGGTCAGCCCCTTTCACCTGTCGACCCGCGCCAATTTCGATCTGATGCGGGTGGAAGGCACGCCGCATAGCTGGCCTGACGCGCAAGCCGCCTGGGATGAGGGGCGCATGGGCCACTGGCCCGAAGCCAAGTCGCAGCGCGCCATGGGCTATTTCCAGCGGGAGGATATTCCCTTTCAGTTCGCGCTGGCGGACGCCTTCACCCTGTGCGACGCCTATCATTGTTCGGTGCAGACGGGCACCAACACCAACCGGCTGTTCCTGTGGAGCGGCACCAATGATCCGGGCGGCCAGCGGGGCGGGCCGGCCATCGGCAATTCGCACGATAATTTCCCGGAAAAGGGCGGCGCCGCCACCTCCTATGACTGGACCACGGTGGTGGAGCAGTTGCAGTCGCTCGGCATTGGCTGGCAAATCTACCAGGACATGGCCGATAATTTCACCGACAATCCGCTGGTCGGGTTCCGCAGCTTTCGCGAGGCGCATGCCGGGCACGGCGATCCGGCGCTCAAGGCACGGGCGCTGACGACGCGGGGGCTGGACGCGCTGCGGGAGGATGTGCTGAGCGGGGCGCTGCCGCCGGTCTCCTATGTCATCGCCACGGCGGCCGGATCGGAACATCCCGGCCCCTCCAGCCCGGCACAGGGCGCGGCTTATACCGCGAAGCTGCTGGATGCGCTGACCGCTGACCCGAAGCGCTGGGCACGCACCGCGCTGTTCATCATGTTCGATGAGAATGACGGCTTTTTCGACCATGTGCCGCCGCCGGCGCCGCCCTCGCGCGACGCGTCGGGGGCGTGGCTCGGCGACTCGACCATCGACATGAGTGGCGAACATCATCTGCTGCCGAGCAAGGGCGACGCCGATGTCGACCTGCCCGCCTATCGCGGACGACCCTATGGGTTGGGGCCGCGCGTGCCCCTATATGTGATCTCGCCCTGGAGCCGGGGCGGCTGGGTCAATTCGCAGACATTCGACCATAGCTCGGTGATCCGCTTTCTGGAGGCGCGTTTCGGTTTCCGCTGCCCCAATATCTCCCCCTGGCGCCGCGCGGTCTGTGGCGATCTCACCTCCGCCTTCGACTTTGGCGCCGCTGCCGGCGCGGCCTTGCCGCCGCTACCCGATCCGCAGCCCGACGCGCGCCGGGCGGCCACTATTCCGCATCAGCCAAGCCCATCGGCGCCCGACGATGACACGATGCCCCGGCAGGAGCCGGGCGTGCGGCGATCCCGTCCCTTGCCCTATCGGCTGGACATATCGCAGCGTGCCGATCCCGCCGCGCTGGCGCTGCGTTTTTCGGCGGAAGGGGCTGGCGCGGTGTTCCATGTCTATGACCGCCATCGTCTCGACCAGCCGCCGCGCCGCTATACGGTGGAGCAGGGAAGCGCGATCGAGGCACGCTGGCCGCTGGCGGCAGGCGAAGCCTATGATCTTTGGGTGATCGGGCCGAACGGCTTTCACCGCCATTTCGCCGGCCGCTGGGGTGAGGATGAGGCGTTGCAGACGCTTCGCTGGCGCGTCGAGGCGGACCGGCTGATCCTGACGGTGCCGCCCGGCACCGCGCCGGGGCAGTTGGTGGCGACAAGGCTCCGGCCCGGCGCCCCGCCGGAGCGGATCGCGCTCGACGAAGGGGAGCGGCAGCTGTCGCTGGTCGAGAGCTGGGGCTGGTATGATGTCACCATTCGCAGCGGCGACGCATCCGGGCTGCGGCGGCTTGCCGGGCGACAGGACCGCCCCGGCCGCGCCAGCGTCAGCGATCCTTTCGCACCGCAAGCCAACCTGTGATGCAATGATCCGACCCGTTGGACGGCGATCGAGCGGGCGGCGGCGCAACTTTTGCACCGCTGATGCTTTGGAACAGTCGCGTTCAACTGGAAGGAAGAGCAGGACATGGCCCGCACGAAGGAACAACGCGGTGAACAGGAAACCAAAGCCGCCGAAGCCAAGGTGAAGAAAACCGGCAAGCCGGCTGGTGGCGCGCGTGGCGGCATCACCGCACCGGTCACCCCTTCCGATGACCTGGCCGAGATCGTCGGCAGCGACAAGCTGCCCCGCAGCGAGGTGGTCAAGAAGGTCTGGGACTATATCAAGGCCAATGATTTGCAGGATCCCAAGGACAGGCGGCAGATCCTGGCCGACGACAAGCTGGAAAAGATTTTCGGCGGCAAGAAAGCCAGCATGTTCGAGATGAACAAGCATCTTGCCAAGCATCTGAAGGCCTGACCCGGCGGCTCCTTCCTTTTGCAGAGCGGTTGGCGGCCTTTAACCGCTGCAATCCCGTGGCGGCGGGGCTGCGCCTGCTATACGCTCCCGCTTGGGGAAATCCCGGACGGTCTCATGCGTTGGCATGGGGAAGAGCAAAAGGATAGGAGGCCGCAATGGCGATCAGCGCAGAACAAAAAACGCTGCATTATGAACTGAAGGATGTCGGGCTGCGCGCGCAGGCGACGGCGGTCGGGCTGTTACAGCTGTGCAAGGAGCTTCAGCGCGCCGGCCATCTGGATGAAGCCGCGGTCACGCGGATCAAGAATAGTATTGCCGACGAGATCGCGTTAACCGCGCCAAGGTCGGTCGATCCGAAGAATTTCCGGTCGGAGGTTTGCGGCCGGCTGGATCAGCTGTTCGCGGGGGAGGCAAAGGTCGGCGATGCCGATGCCCTCACTTTCGCCACCGAGCCGGTACGTAGCTGAATCTGCAAATCTTTTGATGATCATCCCCCGGCGTTGCGGAACGCCGGGGGACACGGCCCGTTACCATCATGAACAAGGATGGAGATGAAGCTATGGGTCGTGGATGTTTGCTTTGGGCGCTTGGTGTGCCGCTGCCGATCGTCCTGCTGCTCTGGTTCTTTTTCTTCCGGTAAGACGGCATCAGTCGGCCGGCGACAGGTCGTCGAGGGGCTGGATCATGATATCTCTGAATTCGATAGGGTGCCCTTCGGACTGAAGCGAGATGGTGCCGCGGGACAGCGGCAGCGCGCCGCCTGCCGCCGCCACCAGCGGCCTGGCGCTCTCGTCGGCCGGGTCCAGTTCGACCGCACGATAGCGTAGCACTTCGCGGCCGTTGATCTTGTGGATGATGTCCCCGGAAGGCAGCACGTCGAGTTCCGCCTCCACCCACTGGCCGTCCTTGAGCGTCGGGCCGGAGGATTCGATACAATGTTCCTCCTTGCGCACGCCGCCAATCTCAACGGTGGTGCCGGGCGTGCAGACGCTGCCTGACGGGCGCACCTTATCATCCACCCGGCCGCGCAGCTGGAATTCGACGGATACCGGAAAATCCTGATCCAGCGCCATGGTCTCGGGCGTCTGGCCGAAGAACATGATGCCGCTGTTGCTGATCGCCCAGCCCGGCGTGTCGGGCAGATGCGGAGAGAGCATGCGATATTTCAGGCGAAACCGGAAAAAACGATACTGGCTCTTGTAGAAAAGATGGCCGAACCGCTGCTCGAACCGCTGATAGCCGTCATAGGAGACCCGCAGCGCGCCGTCCTGCACGCGGAAAGTGTCGGCGAAATTGTCGCCAGCGGGATGGCCGACAATCTTGGCGGTCCAGCCCGACAGGTCACGGCCGTTGAAGATGGGCTGCCAGCCCTGCTCCGGCGCGCGCGCCTGCGCTCCCCCGGCCCCGGCCAGCATCGTCGCCATCATGGCCAGAGCCCATCTCGTCATTCGCATCTCCCGCCTTCTATCCTGTGCGCACAGCCAGCGTCTGCGCCGCCCCTATCCAGTGGAAATCCGGTGATTTGACAAGTGATGATCGACGGAATGAGTATATCTGCGCCACTTCGGCTGAATGCCTGTGCATCTGCTATCTTGACGCTTCATTACGGGCGCGGCACCCATGCGCCATGACACGCTCCATCCGCATTGCCGCCGCCCTGCTGAGTCTGCCGCTCGCTGGCGCTTCCTCCGCGCTTCTTGCTCAGGGTGGCGGTGCCGCGCCGACCGACACGATGATGAACGAGCAGGTCAAATCCTATGACTGGGTGCGACCGCAGGCGGATTATGTGCGGCGCACGGTGATGATCCCGATGCGCGACGGAACCAAGCTGTTCACAGTGATCGTGTATCGCAAGGGCGTGAAGGACGCGCCGATCCTGCTCAGCCGCACGCCCTATAATGCCGACAAGGCGACCAGCCGCAACCGCAGCCAGAAGATCGAGGAGATCCTGCCGGTCATGGACGCGGATTTCGTCAATGACGGCTATATCCGCGTCTATCAGGATGTGCGCGGGCTTGACGGGTCGGAAGGCGACTATGTCATGAACCGGCCGCTGCGCGGGCCGCTCAACAAGACCAAGGTGGATCATGCCACCGACGCCTATGACACGATCGACTGGCTGGTAAAGAATGTGAAGGAAAGCAATGGGAAGGTCGGGATCACCGGCTCCTCCTATCTGGGCTTCACATCGCTGATGGCGCTGATCGATCCGCACCCCGCGCTCAAGGCTGCGGTGCCGCAAAGCCCCATGGTCGACGGCTGGATGGGCGACGACTGGTTCCACAATGGCGCCTTCCGCACCTTCGGCTTCGACTATGATCTGGGGCAGACGGTGAAGAAGGGTGGCGGCGCGGTGCCCAAGGGCACGGGCGACGAATATAGCGCCTATCTGGAGGCAGGATCGGCCAAGGACTATGCCCGCACCTATGGGCTGCTCGACCTGCCGGTGGTGCGCAAGGTGCTGGAGCATCCGAGCTATGACAGTTGGTGGCAGGGGCAGGCGGTCGACAAGCTGCTGGCCGAGCGCAAGCTGACCGTGCCGACGATGCTGGTCGTGGGGCAGTGGGATCAGGAAGACAGCTATGGCGCCCCTGCCGTCTATCAGGCGCTGGAAAAGCAGGACAGCGGCAATGACCTGGTCAGCCTGGTGATCGGTCCCTGGCGTCATTCGCAGGTCAATTATGAGGCGCGGTCGCTGGGGCCGCTCAAGTGGGAAGGCGACACTGGCGCGCAGTTCCGCCGGCGCTGGATGAAGCCGTTCCTCGACTGTCATCTCAAGACTGTAGCGCCGGCCTGCGACACGCCGCCGGTGCTGACCTATGCGACCGGTGCCGATCGCTGGGAGGTGTCGAAGAACTGGCCGGCGGGCGATTACAAGCCGCTTTATCTGGCAGGCGATTTCAAACTGTCCTGGACACTGCCGGCGGCGGGGAGCGACAGCTATGTCTCCGACCCGGCCAAGCCCGTGCCGATGCTGCCGCGTCCCATCCATATGCAGGGCGAGGAGTGGCGGACCTGGCTGGTGCATGACCAGCGTTTCGTCGACGGCCGTCCCGACGTGCTAAGCTATAGCAGCGGCGTGCTGGACAAGCCGGTGCATATCAAGGGCGCGCCCAAGGTCGATCTGCGCGCCGCCACCAGCGGGCGCGACGGCGATTATGTCGTGAAGCTGATCGACGTCTATCCGCAAGAAAATTCGGCCGATCCGACGATGGCCGGTTATCAGCTGGGCATCGGCATAGAGATTTTCCGGGGCCGCTATGTCCATGGCTTCGCCACACCCGCGCCGCTGGAGCCGGGCAAGACCTATGCCTTTCAATGGGCGCTGCCCAATGTCGATCATGTCTTCCTGTCCGGGCACAAGATCATGGTGCAGGTGCAGTCGAGCCTCTTCCCCCTCTATGACCGCAACCCGCAAAGCTGGGTGCCCTCGATTATGGACGCCAAGGCCGGCGATTATGTCAAGGCGACCCAGACCATCCACCGGGGCGGCGACGCGGCGAGCGCGGTATGGCTGCCGGTGGCGGCAGACTGATCGATGCGGCCGGCCGCTCAGTCGAGCAGGCCGGCCTTGATCGCTATCGCCACGGCATGAGTCTTGTTGCTGGCGCTGAGCTTCGTCATCGTCGTCGCGACATGGGCGGTGACCGTCCGTTCCGAAATGCCCATGATGATGGCTGTTTCAATCGCTGACTTGCCTTCGGCGGCCCAGCCCATCACCTCCCTTTCGCGCAGGGTCAGCCGCGCCAGCCCTGCCTGGGGGCAGCGAAAGGTCGAACCGTTCAGTCGTTGGAACAGGTCGACGGCCAGTGCCTCGACAATGCGGACGGCGCTGCCCTGCACGGGGAGGGATGATCCCGCCAGCAACATGCAGGCGACCGGATGATGCAGGGTGCGGATGGGGACGCAAAGCCCCTCCCGCAATCCAGCCTCTCCCGCTTCAGCGATCATCTGCGCGACTTCGGGCACGCCGGCGCAGCATGCCAGCGCTTCACGCCAGCGAAAGGGGCGCGCCGAGATCTGCGCCAGCCGAATGACGGGGTCGATCGCCAGATAGGCCTGACGGTCATAATGTTCCAGCCAGTCGCGTGGCCAGCGGCCGGCGATCTCCATCTGGTGAATAAATTCCTCACCGTCATGGGCCTTGAGGATGATGAAATGGTCGACATTGAAATAGCGCAACCTGTCCATCGCCAGGTCGAGCCAGTCATTGACGCTCATCGCATCGTCCAGCGCGGCCGACGGTCCCCAAATATCCACTCGATCGATCTTCATCCCACTCTCATCACCCTGATCTGTGCCGAACCGCAATAGGAAGGCGTCCGGCAGTCAATGCCCATTCGCTAATTATGACATATTAGTTACAAATGAAACTATAAAGCGATTTTTCTAATTGGAGTAGCGGCACGGGCCCATAAGCTGAGGGAAGGTTTGGGCAGTGGTGCAGCAGGTGGAATATCGGCGTCTTTGCCGCGTTACTGCCGAGCGCGCTTGCCAAACTGATAATTCAGATGCAACTATCCTCTTCAGATATGAATGCTGCGGCCGATTAATCGGGTTTAGTGCTCGCCATAGGGGAAGGTGGAGCATGCGCGGCATTTGGAGGCGCAGGTCAGCCGAAGGGGGCGACCTAAGAAAGAAATAATTGGGGGGGAATGATGATCCAGAATAGCGGCACGTCGGCCTTTGCGCGTTTTTCACGCCGGCGCATCCTGTCCCTGCTTTCCTCCGCAGCGGGGATGGTCGCGAGCGGTTTGGCTCTGCCGGGGCTGGCAAGCGGTTCGACCGGCGGCGCGCTGGCGCTCGATAGGGATGACTGGGAGGGGCTAAATCCAGGCTATTGGCATTTCGAAAATGGGCGGGTGCGCAGAGCCTTGCAAGCTGTCGGCGACCGGGCGCGCAACACCGGTTTTCCCTATCATTATGAAAGCGGGTGGGAAGCTTCGGGCGCCATTTCCCGCAGCTACGATCCCAGCCTGCCACTCGGCATCATCTGGAACCGGCGATGGAAGATGACGGGCGACTTCGAAACGGCCGTCGAGACAGAGATTATCGCCAACAGCCGGACGCTGCGCGAGGGGGACGACAAACGCTGGGCCATGTATCAACCAAATTACGCGGTGCTGGGCATCGGCTTTGGCGCCAAGACACTGTTTGAAAGCTTCCACCCGTCTGATGGCGCGTCCCCTCTGCTCCTGCTGCGCGAAAATGGGGAGTTCGGATTTTGCCGCCATGTGGATGCCAGCCTGCCGCCCGTCGCCCCGGATGCGCTGACCACGACCCGCCCCGTGAAGCCGGGTGAGGTCTATAAGCTTCATCTGGCGGTGCGGGCGGGGCAGGCGGTGGGAACGCTCTACCGCGACGGAGCGCAAGCGGCGCAGGTCCGGATGCCAGTCGCTGGCAAGACGGCGCAGGGGTTCGTCGGGCTGGCGACGCGCGGCGCCATGGATTTCGCCGTCACCGCCATGACGATCGATACGCGCCCAGAGCAGGCGCAGAACGCCCCGCAAAATGCCTGCCATGTCTGCTATGCATTGGGCGACACGTTGAAGGAAGGGCCGGACGGATGGACCGTCCGTTTTGTGGGCCTGTTTCGCAGTGTCGGTAAGGCTGAGATCCGCATCGCCTCTGCGCCCAACCCGCAGGGCGGGTGGGCGGCCGTGCCCGTCGCGGGGTCGGCTGACATCATCTCGAACGATTTTCGCGAGCATACGGCGATCATCGACGCGCGCTTGCCTGCCTCTCCGGCCGACATGACGCTATATTATACCGTCTGGAAAGACGGCGTCGACGTCACCGCCGATCCCCGGCTTGGCACCGATGCCGTGGGTGTGGGCACGGGCCTGGTGGGCGACATGCCGCTGTCGGGCAGCTATGTCGGGCGATTGCCGCGGCTGGCGGCGCCCTATCGGATCGCCGGCCTGTCCTGCCACGCGATTCATACCGCGAGCCGTCACGATCTGAACGATCCTGACACCAGCAGGACGGATGTCGCCGATCGCAGCACCGCCTATCCCATGCACGAGCCTTTCTACGTCCATGACCAGCCCTGTCATGGCGCCTACCGGCACATGGACGCGTTCGATTATCAGATCGCCCTGTGGGAGGATGATGTCTGGTATATGGAGCTGCTGCTCTATCCGCCGTCCACTGCCGATGCCTATCGGCAGGTGACGTTGGCAATCGCCGGCCCGACGACGCGCTGGCAGATGATGCGGCACTGGAACCTGCTCAATCCCGGCGATCATGATCATGGCATGGATGATGTGAAGGGGCCGGAGCAACTGCTGCTGCGCAACCGCGCCGGCCTGGGACAGGATTCGGCCTATCTGGCTCGCAATTTCCAGATTGTGGACCATCTGATGCGGGGTGAAGAGGCTCCTTCGGGCACCGCCAATCCCAAGCGCTGGCGCAAGTGGAAAATGCCCAATCGCGACTTCTCGTTGATAGTCACGGATGCACGTTTGTGGCGCAGCAGCCAGGACACGGCGATCTGGGACGATCAGGGTTGGGATCATGACCGCACTCTTTATTCCCGGCGCGATCCGACCCGATCCTTATTGGGCGAGGCGCAGTTCGCCTGGTTGAGCGAGGAACTGAAAACGGACTCCGCACCGCTTATCTGCCTCACCGGTATGAATGCGCTCCATACCATCTGGGCGGGCCATGACGGGCGCCAATATGTCGGCAAGATGCTGGAGCGGGATCGGGTATCGGCAGATTATGCAGGCTGGGTCAGCGCCGGCGCCGACCGAGTACTCGACCTCATCAGTCGTCGGACCGGTGTGATGAGCCTCTATGGCGATGTCCATGCCGGATCGATCGTCCGTAACCGCGCGCTCAACATCTATGAATGTTCCTTCGGGCCGAACGGCCGGTGGGGCGGCAGGGGTCTGGTCAAGGGCTTCGGGCGCACCATGACGGACGAAGAGGGGCGGCCGGTGGAGGTGATCGCCCTCTATCATCACGAATTTAAAAATCCCGATCTGGAGAAGCAGGAGGGCGTCAATTACTGGAACCTGCTGGAGGCCCGCTTCGATCCACGGCCTGCCGACCCGGAAATCCACCTCGCCATCCGCAATGTGACCGACGCGCCGGATGCGCCGCCGCGTGGCGGCGGATCGCTTGCCGTGCGCGCGTCGCAGATGGGCAAGACGCAACGGAGCATCCTGCCTGCCTTCACCACTTTGGCGGAGGCCGACCTGCTCATCATCGAACCGGATGGGTCGCCGGTAAGGGGCGCCCGATCGGACTCACAGGGGCAGGTTGCGCCGCTTCATCTTCCGGGCGTTGTGGCCGGCACTCGCCTCACCATCGTTGCCTCGCGCGGCGCCGACACGCGCAGCCATTCGCTGGTCACGCAACCTCCGTCAGGAGCGTGAGGATCGGGGAGGGGCGGACGTGTCCAGTCTGTGCATGGCGTCCCCGCGCCTTGACAATGAGCGAATCTGAATCATATAAAAAACCATTATTCATATATGCAAAAAGCGGGGGCGCAGGGGGATGGTCGATAAGGGGGGCGTGGTCGCACAGCCGCAAAAGCCGGGATCAGCCGGATGGCGAGCGTTACGCCGCATGACGGTGACCGTCGCGGCCGGTGTGGTGCTTGCTTCTACAGCCATGGCGAGCGCCGCGCCCCGGCCGGCGCCGACCAGGCCCAATATCATCCTTCTGCTGGCCGACGATTTGGGGTGGGGAGACGTGCCCGGCCGGTCGACCAGCATCGACGCCCCCCATCTGGCGCAGCTGGCCAAAGAAGGCATGACATTGGAGCGTTTCTACAGCGCAGCGCCGGTGTGCAGCCCGACCCGCATGAGTTTGATGACCGGGCGCCATCCTTATCGCACAGGCACCTTCTTCGCCAATGTCGGACCGCTGCCTGCCGGCGAGTTGACCCTGGCGGAAATACTGCAACCGCTAGGCTATCGGACCGGCTTTTTCGGTAAATGGCATCTCGGCCGGGTTGCGACCGATCCCGCCGACACGCCCGGCAGCTATACGATGGACGAATATTCGCCCCCCTGGCGTCATGGGTTCGACACATCTTTTGCCACGACCGCCAAGGTGCCGACCTATGATCCGCTGATCGCGCCGCCCAAATCGCTGCCCAACGGCCATTGGACGCCGGTCAAGCCGGACGAGCCGCGCAAATCCTTTGGCACCAGCTACTGGGTTGGTGAGGGGCTGCGCGCGTCAGGTGACTTTTCGGGTGATGACAGTCAGATCATCATGGACCGGGCGCTGAAGTTCATCGAGGGAGCGGCAAGCCAGAATGGCCCTTTCATGGCCTGTGTCTGGTTCCACACCCCGCATCTGCCGCTGGTCGCGGGTGATGAGGATCGGGCCGCTTTCGTTGGCAAGGATGACTTTACCCAGGCGCATCATGGCGCCATCCGCGCGCTGGACCGGCAAGTGGGGCGGTTGCGCGCAGAGCTGGAGCGGATGGGGGTTGCAGACAATACGCTGATCCTCTTCATGTCCGACAATGGCCCGGAACATTTGACGGCGGATGCTCCCGGATCGGCCGGGGGGCTGCGCGGCGTGAAGCGCAGCCTGTATGAAGGCGGCATCAGAGTGCCGGCTTATGCGCTGTGGCCGGGGCGGATCGCTGCCGGATCGCGCAGTGACAGGCCGGTCGTGACGTCAGACATCATGCCCACCCTTGCCCATCTCGCCGGCGTATCCATGCCGCAGGACAGAGCTATTGACGGGCAGGATGTCAGCCCGCTGTTGCTGGGCGAGGCGTCCGACCGTGCGACAGGGCGTGCCATAATGTTCGAGTCCACACGCCAACTCGCCTTGGTCGGCGATCGGTGGAAGCTGGTCCATGTTCAACGTGAAGAGCCAGGCCAATGGTCCGACGGGGTAACAGATGCCGGCCTTCCCAAAGACTGGACCATGGAAGGTCCACTGGGTGGGGCGATCGCCGACTATGAACTGTATGATCTGGCCGCTGATCCGGCGGAAACGCGCAATGTCGCCAGTCAGAATGGCGCTTTAGTCGCCCGGCTGCGCAAGGCGATCGATGACTGGCGCCGATCGGTGCGGCGCAGCCTGACCGCGACCCGGCAAGGGCGCGTCGAATAGGCGAGGGAGCGCCGAAAAAATTCCTGGGAGGGGAGAAGACAAGATGAACAAGCAGCCGCTAATTCAATGCGCAGCCTTATGCGCGACGGCCCTGTGGCAAATGCCTGCAATGGCTCAGAACAGCGAAGCGCCGTCGCAGGCTGCCGAGATCGTCGTCACCGGCATTCGCGGCAGTCTCCAGCGATCGATCGACGTCAAGCGTGACGCGCCGACCGTCGTCGACGCCATCAGTTCGGAAGATGTCGGAAAATTTCCCGACATCAATGTGGCGGAATCGGTTCAGCGGATCAGCGGCGTCCAGATCAATCGCCAGCGGGGCGAAGGGCGATCGGTGAATATTCGTGGCTTGCCAGCAAGCTTCACGCTGGCGACACTTAACGGGCGCACTCTGCCAAGTGCCCTCGGCGGGTTCAGCCGATCTTTCGATTTCCAAATCCTGCCGCCGGAATTCATTCGCACGCTGGAAGTTTATAAAGCATCGACCGCCGATCTTGAGGAGGGCGGCCTGTCCGGGATGGTCAACATCAAAACACCGCGCGCACTGGATATCGGCCGCCGGGTGATCCGTGGACAGCTGCAAACCGAATATGACGATAATTCAGGAGCTTTCGCGCCACGGGCGTCGGCCATGTATGCCGACAGCCTGCTCGACAATCGTCTGGGGCTTACGCTTGGCGTTTCCTATCTCAAGCGCAATTACGAGGTGCATGGCGCTTCGTCGGAATATGAGATCAAGAATGAGAAGAAGAATTACGATCTGAATGGCGACGGCAAGATCGAGCCGAACGATGAAGCACGCGTTCCGGGCCTGATCCGGTTCAACAATGTCGGTACGAAAAGTGAGCGCCTGAGCGCGGTCGGATCATTGCAATTTGAGGCCAGCGATGCGCTCACCCTCTACACCGATGCTTTCTACAGCAAGCTCGACACGGACTCTGTCGATTTCGTCAACCTCCATTATTTCTCCAACAGCAGCACCGTGAAAAGCACGACGCTACAGGATGTCGAGGGCGTGCCCACCGCCACGACGTTTCGCGTTGCCGATCTCGATCTGCGGCAAAATGGTCGCCAGTCACTCTCGTCTGGCTATGTCTGGAGTGCTGTGGGCGGTTTTGAGTTCAAACAGGGCGCCTTTACGGCGAAGCTCGATTATGCCCGTAGTGAGTCTCGCCAGAAGAGCAGCGATCTCAACATCGCCAACCGCACCAACCATGCCATCGACGCTGAATATAGTTCGGCGAGCAAGGGTATCGGCAGCGTGACCTATTTTGGCGACGCCGCCACGAAACGGTATGACGCAGATTTTTACCGCCTGCTCAGCGCCAATGGCACCTATATGGGGCGTCAGAGCGATGTGATGGATGATGTAAAGCTCGATGCCTCCTATAAGCTGGCCGACAAAGGGCTGACCCGTATCGCCTTTGGTGGTAAATGGAGCGACCGGCATCAGTATAAGAATAATGCACGGCTGACCGTCAATGCGCAGCAGATGTCGGACCTGTGGCAGCAGGCCACCGGTGCCCCGCTGCCGCTTGTTCCCGGCACCAAATGCCCGCCCGACAAGAAGGGCTGCCAATATAGCGCTGCGCCTTTCCTGATCCCGGTGGTCGCCGGCAACGGTGCGTTTGCTGGCAGCTATAGCGGCGATGCAACTTTTCCGACCGACTGGATCGGCAGTAATCTGGGCGCTTTCACGGGAAAATTTTCGGCCGACGAACTGATTGCCGGTGGCGATTTTACCAATGAACCGACCGGCATCATCGATGTGTCGGAAAGGATCTATGCCGCCTATGCGCGTGCCGACTTCGACTTCGACCGGATCGACGGCAATGTGGGGCTCCGCTGGGTGCGTACCCGTCAGCAGAGCGTGGGCGTCAGCCCGGATCTGGCCGGAATTACGGTGGCGCCCGATGCTGGCAATGTGACCACCGTACCGACAGGCGAGCCGGTCAATGTAACGCGAACCTATACCAAGCTGCTGCCCTCGTTCAATTTACGCTATCGACCCAATGACAAGTTGCTGTTCCGGGCAGCAGCCTCCCGGACCATCTCACGGCCGGAACTCAATCAGATTTCTCCGACCATTACCGTCAACGCCGTGGGATCCAGGGTGACGGAGCAAAATCCCTATCTCAATCCGTTCCTGGCCGATAATCTCGACTTTACTGCCGAATGGTATTTCCGGCCCGGCTCCCTGCTTGGCGCGTCGCTTTTCTACAAAAACCTCAAGTCGCTTATCCGTCCGGTCTCAGAAGTGAAGCCGCTGACGATCATCGTCGTCGATGCACAGAAGAAGCCCACATCGACTGAAATCCGAAATTTCACCTTCAACAGCCTGGCGAATGGCGACGGGGTCAAACTCAAGGGGATCGAGCTGTACCTCCAGACGAATTTCGACTTCCTGGCGTCACCCTTTCTCAGCGGTTTCGGGACGCAGCTCAACTATACCTATATCGACAATTCCGACCCGGAACAGCTGACGGCGGCGTCGCCGCATAATTTCAACGCGACGCTCTTTTATGAGAAAGGGCCGCTGGGTGTCCGTATGTCCTATAGCTGGCGCGATCGGTTTCTGACATCTCCGTCGCAGCTGCGCACGCTCGGCAACTTCAATCTGGCCTATGGTACGCTGGACGGCAGTATCAACTTTGCGGTCAATGAGAATATCTCGCTCGTGTTCGAAGCCGTGAATATTCTGGATGAGGATGAAATTTCGGAATTTTCCTCCGGCTTTCCGCAATCCTTCTCGGACGCCGGCAGGCGCATTCAAGGTGGCATCCGCTTGAGCTTCTAAGCCCGCGGGCGAAACAGCCAGTCCGCCATGGTCATGCAAGCAGGAGACGGGCATGATGGGCGGACCGGCCGCGCCGGCATGGGGACCGACATAATGAAGGGGCGCTTCGACCGGCCGGGGTCGAATGGAGGAGAGGGATGATGAACAGACGAATGATCGACCGGCGCCGCCTGCTGGCGGGCGCGCCGGTGGCGGCTGCGGGGATGATGCCGGCGATGGCGCCGGCATTCGCGGCCACGCGAGCCGGGAGCCGCAGTGCGGCGAAAAAGCCCAACATAATTTTCTTTCTGGCCGACGATCTTGGCTATGCCGATCTGGGCTGTTTCGGATCCTCGCACATCCGTACCCCGCATCTCGATCAGCTGGCGGCGCAGGGGATGCGCTTTACCGACGCCTATGCCGCCGCGCCGGTTTGTTCGCCAACCCGGCTCGCGCTGATGACCGGTCGCTATCATCAGCGGTTGCCGGCCGGCCTGATCGAGCCATTCCGGCCCGGTCCCTGGGGTGAGTCCGCTATCCCTCCGGGCGATCCGACCTTTGCGAAGCTGTTGCGCGACGCGGGCTATGCGACGGCGTTGATCGGCAAGTGGCATCTCGGCCCCACGCCGGCAGGCAGTCCGCAGGCGCATGGTTATGAGGAATTTTTTGGATTTCTGGGCGGCGGCATCGATTATTTCACGCATGAATATGCGCGCGGCAAGGCGCTGCGGCGGGGCAGTGGACCGGTCGAGGTCGAAGGCTATATGACGACGCTGCTGGCCGATGAGGCGATCAAGGTTGTCGAGAAGCAGAGCGCGGCCCAGCGGCCCTTCTGCATCAGCCTGCATTTCAACGCGCCGCACTGGCCGTGGAAGGGACCGGAGGATAGCCAACTCGGGACCGAGGGCTTTCATTTCGATGGCGGCTCGCTCGATATCTATGCCCAGATGGTGGAAAGCATGGACCGCAATATCGGCCGCGTTCTGCGCGCGCTCGATAATGCGGGGGTGGCGGAGGATACGCTGGTCGTCTTCACCAGCGACAATGGCGCCGAGCGCTTTTCCCAGACCTGGCCCTATCGGGGCGAGAAAGGCTATCTGCTTGAAGGCGGCATTCGCGTGCCCGCGATCATGCGCTTTCCCGGCCGGGTCGCGGCCGGCACCAGCAGCGCGCAGCCGATCATCACCATGGATTGGGCGACGACGATGCTGGACGCGGCCGGCCTGGCGCCGCCCAAGCCGGCATGGGACGGCGTATCGCTATTGTCCGCGACCGACATGGCGGCCCTTCGCAACCGACCGCTTTTCTGGCGATTCCAGGGCCATCGGCAACGGGCGGTGCGGGTTGGCCAGTGGAAATATTTCAAGCTGGAAGACAATGAATTTCTCTACGACCTCAGCGTCGACAGCCTGGAGAAGGCGAACAGGGCCGCCGCCGAGCCGCAGGTTCTGGTGGACCTCAAGGCACGCTGGGACGCATGGAACCGCGAGATGGTGAGCGACGAGAGCTTCCCCGGTTATTGCCTGCCGCCGGACAAGATTGCCGGCGAATTGCCCAACGGGCCGGGCACCAATTGCGCTGGCGACGCGACCAAGGTGCGGGGCAACCGGCCGGAGTGAGTTGGGACGAGGAGAGGGGGCGCTCGACATGATCGACAATCGTCCGTCACGCGGCTTTGGCCACTTGCGCTCTGTCGACAGGGCGCCCCCGCTTGGGCCGAGCTTCCGGGCGGGCGCGTTGCAATTGCGGCGTGTCCCATCCGCCGATCGCATGTGTGAGTAGCGGGATCAAACATCCGGGTCGCGTCGGCCCAGCCCCCGCCCGGTTCGCCAAGCCTCAAAGAAGGAACCATCATGAGTGTCACTATCGACCTTTCCAACAAGCGGGCGCTGGTCACCGCGGCGGGGCAGGGTATCGGCCGGGCTAGCGCCATCGCCTTTCGCGACGCGGGGGCCGATGTCGTGGCGACCGACATTAACGAGGAAGCGCTCGGCAGCTTGACCGGTTGCGACGTCCGCCGCCTTGATGTCACCGATGCCGCGCAGCTTGCCGCCCTGTCGCAGGGCGAGGGGTTCGATATCATCTTCAACTGCGCTGGCTATGTCCCTTCGGGATCCATTCTCGATTGTGACGAGGAGGATTGGGCCTTTGCCTTCGACCTCAATGTCACCGCCATGTACCGGACCATCCGCGCGTTGCTGCCGGCGATGATCGCGCGCGGGGGAGGATCGATCATCAACATGGCGTCGGTCGCAAGCTCTATCCTGGGCGTGCCGAACCGCTTCGCCTATGGCGCAAGCAAGGCGGCGGTGATCGGCCTGACCAAGGGCGTCGCCGCCGACTTCGTGGCGCAAGGCATACGCTGCAACGCCATCTGCCCGGGAACGGTGCAGTCGCCGTCTCTCGAACAGCGGCTCGCGGCGACAGGCGATTTCGACAGGGCAATGGCAGACTTCATCGCGCGTCAGCCGCTGGGGCGGTTGGGCCGGCCGGAGGAGATTGCCAGCCTTGCGCTCTATCTGGCCAGCGACGCTGCCGCCTTCACCACCGGCCAGTGCCATGTGATCGACGGCGGCTGGTCCAACAGCTGAAAACGATATCGGAGGAGGAGGATTGCCATGGCTCTTGCGCCGCAGCCCATTGATATGCAGAGCCCGCCTCCCGAGGGCGGCCTGCGCCCGCCGCTGGTGGCGCGGCCCTACAGGCTGGCCTTTGCCCTGGTGACGTCGCTCTTTTTCATGTGGGCCATCGCCAATAACTTCAACGACATATTGATCAAGCAATTCCAAAAGGCGCTTGAACTGAGCCGGATGCAGTCGGGCCTTGTCCAGACCGCTTTCTATTTCGGCTATTTCACCATCGCTTTGCCTGCCGGCTGGGTCATGACCCGGCTGGGCTATAAGAATGGCATCTTCATCGGCCTGATGCTCTATGCGCTGGGGGCGCTGCTTTTCTATCCCGCTGCGGAAATGCGCCAGTTCGGCTTCTTCCTCCTGGCGCTTTATGTCATAGCCGCGGGGCTGGCCTTTCTTGAAACCGCGGCCAATCCCTTCATCATCGTCATGGGTCCGAAGGCAACGGCGGCGCAGAGGCTCAACCTCGCGCAAAGCTTCAACGGCTTTGGCGGCTTCCTGGCGCCCTTCCTTGGCGGCGCGCTGATTTTCTCCGGTGTGGAGCATAGCGCAGCCACATTGGCTGCCATGTCGCCGGACGCCATCGACGCCTATCATGCGAGCGAGGCGCGGGCGGTGCAATGGCCCTATCTGGGGCTGGCGGCGCTGGTATCGGCGCTGGCGCTGCTGATCGTTCTCACCCGCTTTCCGGCTGTGGTCGAGCATGCAGCGGATGAGGATGCGCAGGGCGGGGCGGCGCGGTCCATCTGGTCCTTCCCCAATTTGCGGCGAGCGGTGGTGACGCAATTTTTCTATGTCGGCGCGCAGGTCGGCATTTGGAGCTATTTCATCAACTTCGCGCAGGAAGCGGTCGGCGTCGGCGAGAAGGCGGCAGCCCATTATCTGGGTTTCAGTCTGATGGGCTTCATGATCGGCCGTTTTGCCGGCACAGCCTTGATGCGTTTCGCGCGGCCCGACAGGATGCTGTTAAGCTATGGCCTTACGGCCGCTGGTCTCTGCCTCTTCGCGGTCATGTCGGCCGGCTGGCCGTCGGTCATTGCGCTGGGCCTGACCAGCTTTTTCATGTCGATCATGTTTCCGACCATCTTTGCGCTGGGTGTGGAGAATCTGGGTGCGAAGACCAAGCTCGGGTCATCGCTGCTCATCATGGCGATCATCGGCGGCGCGCTCTTCCCGCCGCTGATCGGCTTTGTTGCCGACATGGCAGGTTCGATCCATGCGGGCATGGCCGTGCCGGTGCTGAGTTTCCTTGTCGTGGCCGCTTTTGGATGGAGTATGCGCCGGCAGACCGCTTAACTGCTACAGGGGTGAGACAGGTGGAAGCCTATTTTTTCCGCCCATCAGCCGGGGAGATCGGCGCGGTCTCCGACCCGTCGGGCTGCCGCTCCCCGCTCACCCTGCTGTCAGAAATTTCCGAGTAAATTCCTTACCTTGGTCGCCAGTGCGTCCACGGCGAACGGCTTGGTCATCATCTCCATTCCGGCGTCGAGAAAGCCACCCCTGACCGCCGCATTTTGTGCATAGCCGGTGATGAAAAGGATCTTCAGGTCCGGGCGGGACTGGCGGGCGATTTCCGCCAGTTGCCGCCCGTTGAGACCGGGAAGCCCGACGTCGGTAACAAGAAGGTCGATCTGTTGCCGGGATTCCAGGATCGGGATGGCATGTTGTGCATCGGCCGCTTCGATCGCGCCATAGCCAAGCTCGCTCAGCACCTCCAGCACGATCATCCGCACCGACGCATCATCTTCCACGATCATGACCGTTTCGCCCGCGCCCCGTGGCGCTTCGTCCAACGTCGCTTCGTCCGCATCGATCACGCCCTGGAAGCGGGGGACATATAATTTGATCGTCGTGCCTTCGCCCAGCTCGCTGTAAATGTCGATATGGCCCCCGGACTGGCGGATGAAGCCGTAGATCATCGACAGGCCAAGGCCGGTGCCCTGTCCGACCGGCTTGGTCGTGAAAAAGGGTTCGAACACTTTTTCGACCGTCGTCGCCGACATGCCGCTGCCCGTATCGGATACCGCGAGAAGCACATAATCGCCCGGTCTCAGTTCGGCATGATCGCGGGCGTAGACGGCGTCGAGATGGACGTTGCTTGTCTCGATGGTCAGCTTGCCGCCCGCGGGCATTGCGTCGCGGGCGTTGATGCAGAGGTTGAGCAGGGCGCTTTCCAGCTGATTATGATCGGTGCAGGTCGGCCAGGCGTCGGTCGCGAGACAGATGTCCAGCTCAATCTGTTCGCCCAGCGTGCGGCGCAGCAGGTCTTCCATCCCGCTCACCAGATCATTCGGCTGCACGGCGCGCAGATCCAGCGACTGCCGCCGGCCGAAGGCAAGCAGCCGGGCGGTGAGCGCGGCCGCGCGCTGGGCCGATGTGCTGGCCGCTTCGATATAGGCTTCCACCCGGTCCATGCGGCCGTTCGCGAGATGGCGCCGGATGAGGTCGAGCCCGCCGAGCACGCCGGTCAGCATATTGTTGAAATCATGCGCGATGCCGCCGGTAAGCTGTCCCACCGCTTCCATCTTCTGCGCCTGGCGCAGGGCTTCCTGCGCGGCCTCCAGTTCCGCCTCGCGCGCCTTGGCTTCGCTGAGGTCGCGGCCGACGGCGACGAAATTGATACCGTCAGGCTCCGGCGCGACAGTCCATTCGATATGTTTCCAATTGCCGTCCCGCGTCGCGATGCGGTTTTCGAAGCGGGTCGGCTGATGCCGTTCCGCCATGCGCGCGATGGCCTCCAGCGTCGGCGCCATGTCTTCGGGATGCATGAAGGTCGCATAGCCCCGCGTCAGAAGCTCCGCCTCGGTCCATCCCAATATCTGCGTCCAGGCGGGGCTGACGGCAGACATGCTGCCGCTATAGTCGGCGCGCGCCAGCATATCCTGAGACAAGGTCCAGATGCGGTCGCGTTCGGCGCGGGCACGCTCGACCGCGACCTTTACCCGCTCGCCGACTTCCTGGACGAAGATTTCTTCATCGATCGTCCAACTGCGCGGGTTGGCGCTCTGCACCGCCAGCAACCCGACCCATTGCGCCTCCTCGAACAGGACCACGTCGATGAAGGCGCCGACCTGCCGCGCACTCAGGCCCAGGCGCGCCTCGCCACTCAGGCGTTCGTCCGCGGTGACGTCACGCACCACGACAGGCGTGCCGATCTTATAGGCTGCCAGCAGGTCCGGGCCGAAGGCTTCCAGCGAATGCTCCCCCACCAGCGACTCCACGTCGCGAACGAAGTCCCGCTCGACCGTCATCCGGCCACTGGCGATTTCCGCATAGAAGACGCGGCTGGCCCCGAGCCGCTCGCCCAGCCGCGCCGCCGTCACGCTCATGATGTCGGCCGGCGTGGTCAGCGCCCTCAGATCATCCGACAGCTGGGTGAGAAAGGCGGTTTTCCGCTCGGCTGCGACGCGTTCCGTGGTCTCGGCGAGGAAGCAGATCACGCCGACCGGCACGCCCGCTTCGTCGAGGACAGCGGAATAGTCCAGATCCATCCAGACCTGCTCCGGCTTGCCATGCCGGTGCAGGGTCAGTTCCTGGTCGCGATAGTGGAGCGTCCCGCCGGCCAGCACGACCTTCATCACATTGTCGTTGAAATCGGCGACCTCTTGCCAGCCGTCCCGGACGTGAGAGCCGAATAGTTGCGGATGGCGCCCGCCGGCAAAGCCGGAATAGGCGTCATTATAGAGCATGATGCCTTCCGGACCCCACAGCATGACGATAGGCACCTGCGAGCGCAGCAGGATGGAGAGCGACGTCTTGAGACAAGGCGGCCAGTCCGCGATCGGCCCGAGCGGGGTGGATGACCAGTCGCGCGTCGCCACAAGATCGGCGCAGGCGCCGCCACCGGCCAGAAAGGCAGGTCTGCCGATGTCACCATCTTGCGGCCGGGCGGAGCTATTCATCATGAGGGCAGAAAATTCCTGAGATAGAGCCTCTATGCCCCTCGCAACCGTCGGTGGCGAAAGATGGGCCGATAACAGTTGCCTAGCCCATGCGCCGGCAATGGGGAACCGGTGATCGACCGCTGGTCGCGCCGTTTGAACGTAGCGAGGAGCCGGCCTGTCGAGTGGAGAGCGCTGGGTAGCCGGTTCAAGGTGCCCGGTTCGATCTGGCGCGCCCGGCATTTGCGCCGGGAGGGCCGGCGAAGGGCCAGGAGAGGACGCCGCTTGCCCAAAGCGGCCACCAGATCAGCAGGGGCTGAAGCGCAAGCCGGGGGAGGTGATAGGCCAGGCCAAGTCCGCGTGAGGGCTGGGCAAGGTCGATGAGCATATGCTGCACATTGGCCGGCCAGACACAGAAAGCATAGGCGGCGAGACCCCAGGCCGCAGCCATTCTCAATCTGCCGGAGAGGCCCTGTACCAGCCCCGCCGCGCCCGCCAGTTCGGCCCACCCGGTGAGCATCACGACGGTCCCTGCGGCGGGCACCCAGGGCGGGACGATGGCGACAAAAGGGGCGGGCAGGAGCAGGTGCAGCATGCCGGCAGCCGCATAGCCAATCCCCAGCAGCGCGCGCGAGATGGCACGGCCCTTCACCGGCCGCCTGCAAGCTGCGCCGTTGGCGATGGTCCGAACGTGACGGGCATCTGATGCGTCCCTTCCTGCTTAGGTGCCGCCCTTTGTGACATCGGCACTCCCACTGCGCAAAGGCTGAAAGGATGCAGCACGACATGCCGCTTGCCCCGAAGGGCGACGAGCAGGAGCTGATCCTAGCGGAGCGTCGCTGACCGCTCCCTCGCCACGCGGCCGACGATGATCAGGCAACTAAGGGCGCGCGGAAACGTAGAGCAGTACCGGCGGTTGCGGTTCCAAGGGACAAACAGCATGACCTATAATGACCGGATGACCCTGTTGGCGCGGATCGGATTTGCCGCGCGGGGCCTCGTCTATATTCTGATCGGGTGGTTCTCGCTCGACATGGCTTTGCATGGGGGAGAGGCGACCGACAATCAGGGCGCCTTGGGCAGCTTGTCGGACATGCCCCTGGGCCATGTTCTGCTCGCAATTTGTGCGCTCGGCTTTGCCGGCTATGCGGTGTGGCGGCTTACGGAAGCCGCGACGGACCCGGAACATCGCGGGCGGACGGCAAAGGGCAAGTTCGAGCGGCTGGGTTATGCCGTCAGCGGCCTTTCCCATATCCTTCTCGCCATCGCCGCCGGACGTATGGCGTTGGCGCAAAAAGCTGAACAGGGTGGAAGCCCGGGCGATCAAAGCGCGCAAAGCTGGTCGGCCTGGCTGCTGCAACAGCCGGGAGGCACGATCCTGCTGATCCTTATCGGCATCGGCTTTCTCATCGTCGCGGCGGCGCAAGCGTTGAAGGCCTATAAGGCGCATTTTGACGAACTGGATGGCGATGTTCCGGCGCCGGACTATGTGCGCTGGGCCGGGCGGCTGGGCTATGGCGCCCGCTCCATCGTCTTCGCCCTGATCGGCTGGTTCATCATCTCCGCTGCCCGAGACCATGATCCCGATCAGGCAGGCGGGTTGGGCGAAGCGCTGGAGCAGTTGAACGCCCAGGATGAAGGCACGCTGATCCTGAGCGCGGTCGCTGTCGGATTGGGGCTATTCGGTGTCTTCAGCCTGATCGAGGCGCGATATCGGCGGATCAGGGTCCGCAAGCCCGATTTCCTGCGGTGAACCTCGGGCTGCCTGTGCAGGGGCGATGATTAGAATTCCCGGATCAACCGCAGGCCGGCATGGGGGCGGGCAGGGTCGCCGCGATCCTTCTGCAGGCCCAAGCCGATCTGGGCGCTGATCCTGCCGGTCAGCTGCTGATGCACCTGCGGCATGAGCAGGATATGCCCCTCTTCACCGCCCAGATAATTGGCCTCCAGCCCCAGCACCGTCGCGTCCGAAGCATCGTAGAATAGCGACTGGTTGATGATCGCTGCGTTGCGCCCGGCACGCCTTTTGCCGCTGATGTGCCAGAGGCCCGCCATGCTGACGCTGCTCCAGCGGTCGGAAAAGCGATGCACCAGCATATAGGTGAAGCTGTTCGAATAATGTTTGGCATGGCGGTCATAGATGCCGAGATATTGTGCGCCATGGGCGGACCGGCCTTCGTTGAAACTGCCGAAGGCGGCCTGAAGCCCCAGCTTCAGTTCCACCAGACGGCCGTTTACGAACGGCAATTCGCCTTCGACCGCGAAACCGTCGAGGACCGCATATTCGACCTCGGGCGCCCAGTCGATCGGACGGTCGGTGCCGGAGAGCGGGGCGGTGGCAAGGGTGTTGGCCTCCAGCTCGCCGCGCCGTGCGCCGAGCGGGCGCATCATGTCGAAGACCATCGGTTCGGGAACGTCGGGATATTCGCTCGCACCCCCTTCGCTCGCAGTGCCGAGGGCGACGAGCGCCCCGGCAACGCTCAACAGCGACCGGCGCAAACCATATGATTTCTGCTTCAACATTTCCCACCCGCGTTCAGACTTGTGCCTTTACGCGGGTGGAGTGGCATTTATTCCAGCATCTTAGCTATCGTGCCGGGCTTGCGGCGTCAGGGAGTGGCCACGACCATCTTCAGCTCCCGCAACTTTCCATTGAAGCGCGCCTGTCCCAGATCATAATCGTCATTGATGGGGGTGATCGTGTCGGTGCCGACATCGAAGCCATCGGTATGGCTGATCCAGATGGGCAGGGTGTGATCGACCCGTCCGCGTCCGATCTCCTGACCATTGTCGCGCAGGACCACCGTACCGCCGGAACCCGCCGGGCCGTCGCTTTCGAAAGCCATTTCCAGCCTGTGAGGCCCGGCCTGCGTCGGGGCGGTCGCGCTGATGCGATAAAGCCGGGGCGGGATGGCATTATAGGTGAAGGTCAGCCGGCCGTCCTTGAAATATAGGGCATATCCGCCAAAGCGTCCGCCCTGCGTTACCAGCACCCCCTGTCCGCCATCGGCCGGGATCTCGACATCGGCCGAGATGGTGTAGGACCGGCCGATCGTCGGCGGCGCGGCGCTTTCGGGCACGCGCGTGATGCCGGCGCTATAGACGAAGCTGCGGCGGTCGCCGGCTTGCAGCGGCTTGCCCTTGGTTCCCTCCAGCGCGTCACGCACCGGCAGCATGCCCGTGCGCGCGGCTTCGGCCCAGAAGAGGGCGGTCATCTCGTCCAGCTTGGCCCGATTGCGCGCGGACAGGTCCGTCGACTGGCTGAAGTCGCGGGTCAGGTCATATAATTCCCAGCGACGGTCGGCCAGCGCTACCTTGGCGCCTTTGGACACTTCCCAGGCCGCGCGCGCCGGCGCGGTCCCGGCGAACCAGCCATTATGATAGATGCCCAGATTGGTGAACACTTCAAACGCCTGCGTCTTGCGAAGCGACGGGGCGTCTGCCCGGGTGAAGCTGCTGGCGAAGCTGATGCCGTCGATCGGTTGTTGCGGGACGCCATCGACCTGCGTCGGCGGCGTCACGCCGACCGCCTCCATGATCGTCGGCGCGACATCGGCCACATAGATGAACTGGTCCCGCAGGCCCGCGCTCTGAATGCGGTCGGGCCAGGATATGACCATGCCGTTGCGGATGCCGCCCAGATGAGAGGCGATCTGCTTGTACCAGGGGAAGGGCGTGTTCATCGCCCAGCCCCAGGCGGCGGGATAGTTGGTGTAAAGGTCCGGCCCGCCAATTTTGTCGATGTTGCGCAGCAGATAGTCGAACGGCTCATCGTTACGATTGATCACCGATTGTTCGAAGGCGAGGCCGTTCAGCGTTCCTTCGGCGCTGCCGCCATTGTCCCCCTGAATGAATATCACCAGCGTGTTGTCATATTCGCCGCGGTCCTTCAGCGCCTGGATCACTCGGCCGATCTCATGGTCGGCATGAGCGAGCGATGCGGCATAAGCCTCCATCAAGCGGGCGGAGACGCGCTTGTGATCGGCGTCCAGCGACTCCCAAGCCGGCAACTGCGCGGGGCGGGGCGTCAGCTTCGCATCGGCCGGTATGATGCCGAGCGCCTTTTGCCGGCGAAAGGTTTCTTCCCGCGCATGGTCCCAGCCCTGATCGAAGGCGCCGCGAAATCGCAGCAGCCAATCGGCCGGCGCATGGTGCGGCGTATGGGCGGTGCCGGGCGCATAATAGACGAAGAAGGGCTTTTCGGGGGCAAGAGCGCGTTGCTGGTCGATCCAGCCGATCGCCTTGTTCGCCATGTCGGCGTCGAGATGATAATCCGGATCGTCGCGGGGCGGGTCGAGCGGGGTGGTATTTTCCACGATCACGGGCGCGAACTGACTGGTGTCGGCGGACAGGAAGCCGTAAAAATAGTCGAAGCCCATCCCCGTGGGCCAGCGTTTGAACGGCCCCGTCTGGCTCAGTTCCCATTCCGGCACGAGGTGCGACTTGCCGAACATCGCCGTGTTGTAGCCGCTGTCGCGCAGCCAGCGGGCGATGGTCGCCGCGCTGTCGGGAAGGACGCTGCTATAGCCGGCATAGCCCGCCGGCCGCTGCGGCGTTGCGCCCATGCTGACGCTGTGCGGGTTGCGCCCGGTGAGCAGCGCCGCGCGGGTCGGCGAGCACATCGCGGAGTTATGATAGCGATTATAGCGCAGGCCGCGCTTCGCCAGCGCATCGAAAGTAGGGGTCGCTATCGGACCGCCGAAAGTGCTGCTGGCGCCGAATCCGACATCATCGGTCATGATCAGCAGAATGTTCGGCGCGCCTTTGGGCGCCACGACGGGCCTCGGCCATTGGGGTGGCGGCGAGTCGGCGACGGTGCGCCCGTTGGGCTGGCCCGGCGTCGGGAGCGGTTGGCCATGGCTCGCGCCCGTGATCGCCAGCCCTGCCGTCATGATGCCGGCCAGGATGATATGCTTTACGGTGCGCGCCATATCCGCTCCTTTGATGTCACGGGCCCTTGCGTCCCGCAATTATTTCGATATGAATGTATTAATTCCGATATCGATATAAAAACAGGATATCAAGAGAGGGAGGATGATCCGATGAGCAAGCGCTCCGTCATGATGACCGCTGCGGGAGCGATGGCGCTCGCCGTCGCTACGGCAACGCCGGTATCCGCACGCGACGCGGCCCCGGCCGCCGCGCCGCAGCAGGCGCCCGAAAGCGGCACTGCCGCCCGCCAGAATGAGAATAGCGGCCTCGCCGAAATCATCGTTTATGGCCAGCGCAAGTCGCGGGGCGAGGAACTGCAATCGGTGCCCATCGCGGTTACGGCCGTTGATGCCGCGGCGCTCGCGGCATCCCACGCGGTCGATATTCGCGATGTCGGCCGGCTCGTTCCCAACGCCCAGCTCGACGGCGTCGGCACCTTCCCCGGCTTTGCCAATTTCTTCATGCGCGGCGTCGGCGTCAGCACCAGCGTGCGGTCGCTCGATCCGGCCGTCAACATCGTCCAAGACGGCATGGTCATCGGCTATCAGGCCGGCGCGGTGCTCGACACATTCGATGCCGAGGGGGTCGAGGTGCTGCGCGGTCCGCAAGGCGTTCTGTTCGGCCGCAACGCATCGGGCGGCGTCGTTTCGCTGCGGTCCAAGCGCCCGCGCGGGGAATTTGGCGGTGAGTTCAGAATTACGCTGGGCAATGCCGGGACGGTGGAAACCCGCTCCGCCGTCGAGGCTCCGGTGATCGAGGACAAGATTTTCACGCGCATCGCGGTGATGACGCGCAATAACAATGGCTTCTTCACCAACGATAATAGCGGCACCTTCGTCAACATCGCGCCGACGACCAATGTCAATCCGACCGGAGCCGCGGCCGCCCGGCATGACGTCGAGAAGATCCCGCGCACCAATGAGATTGTGGTCAAGAATACCTGGGTGCTCAACCTGGCCGAGAGCACGAAGCTGACCTTGCTGGGCCAATATCTGAATTTCAACGATGGCGGCGGCGCCACCCGCAGCTATTATGTGCCCGGAACGCCGGAACGTCAGTTGCAGACGGTCTGGGGCTGGTATCCGTCCGACAAGAAATGGGGCGTCAATCTCGGCACGTCGGGATATACGCGGATCAAGGGCTATCATCTGATCGCCGAGCTGGAGCAGGATATTGGCCCCGGCGTCTTCACCGGCGTCGCTGCCTATCGCGACACCAGCTATAATGCGACGCTGAACGTCGGCGGCGATCCGTTCGACACGCTGCTATTCCCCGATAATGACGAGAATGCGCAGCAGCTCAGCTTTGAAGGGCGCTATAATGTCAGCCTGACCGACAATCTGGAATTGCTGGTCGGCGGCTTTTATTTCGAGCTGGACTCCAGCGTGTATGAACGCCGACTGGCCCGTTTGCCGACGTCGACGGTGAACAAGCGCTATACCGTCAATGTCTGGGATCAGAAGACGCGGTCTTTCGCCTTCTTCGCCAATGCCGATTACAATATCACGCCTGAGCTGACGCTGTCGGCCGGTATCCGCTACAGCAAGGATACCAAGCGGATGCACATCGTGCCGTTGACCAACTGCCCGGGGCAGAGCTTCGACTCCTGCACGCTCAATTTCCTCGACGCGGAACGCTCATGGGATGATGTGTCGCCGCGCATCATCGCCAATTATCGCGTGACGCCGGATGTGATGGTCTATGCCAGCTATTCGCGCGGTTATCGTGCGGGCAACTTCAACGCCCGGGCGCCATCGGTGGGTGGTGCGGTCACGCCGGCCGAGCCGGAGTCGGTCAGCTCCTATGAAACGGGCATCAAGTCCGACCTGTTCGGCAACAAGGTGCGCGTGAATCTCGGCTATTTCCATCAGAAATATGACGATATCCAGCGGCTGGTGCAGTTCGCCGTGCCGGGGGAATCTCCGTTGCAGCAATTGTTCAACGCCGCGCAGGCAACCATTCAGGGTATCGAGCTGGAAACCGCCTTCGCACCGGTTCGCGGCCTGCGGATCGACTTCAATATCGGCTATACCGATGCCAAATATAACAGCTTCAACAACCTGACCGGCCTGCCCGCCGGCGCGGACCCGACCGACCTGAAGTTCGATCGCGTGCCTAAATGGACGGGCTATGCCGGGATCAACTATACGACATCGTTGGGCAGCGGTGAGATTTCGCTGCACGGCGGCTATTCCTGGCGCAGTCATGTGTTCACCGATGTGCTCAATACGCCGATCCTGGAGCAGGATGGTTACGGTCTGCTCGACGCGAGCATGACCTACAGCTTCGATCGCTGGTCGCTCGGCGTGTTCGGGCGGAACATCGCCAATACCGAATATGCGGAGATCAAGTCGGCGGGCCTGGGCTATAATGCGTTCGGCGGCAATCCGCGCTATTATGGCGTCGAGCTGGGTTTCAAATTCTGATCCCGACACGCCGCCTCGATCCACCGTCGCCTGATCTGCTTGCGCGGCAGGCGGCGGTGATCGACGTTCAGCATGATTATGCCTTTGGCATCGATACGCGCGATTGGGATCGCTATCGGTCCGTGTTCGCCGACGCGGTGCGCTTCGACTTCACGTCCTGGTATGGCGGGGAGCCTGTGACGCTGCCCGCCCAGACATGGGTCGAGCGTGTGCGGCAGCGGCAATCCGGGTTCGACGGCACCCAGCATCAGATGTCCAACCACCGCGTCGCCTTTGACGAGGACGGGGCGACCTGCGTCACCTATATGGTCGCGCGCCATTATCTCCGGATCGACGGCGCGCACCATGTGCAGGCGATCGGTGGCTATTATACGAACCGTCTGGTCGATATCGAAGGCAAGGGGTGGCGCATCGTCCAATGCGCGCTGACCGTGCTGTGGACGCAGGGCGACCGCAATTTGTTCGAGGTCGCGGCCGGACGGCTGTGCTGATCAGCGCGGGTCGGGCGCGAGCGCGGCATCGACCCGCTTCATCGCTGCCCGCACCATCTCAATCTCCTCCACGCCCACGGCCACCAGCAACTGGTCGGTCACTTCACGGCTGAACTGGTTGGCTTCGGTCGCGACGCCGCGGCCAAGTTCGGTCAGTTCGGCGATGATCACGCGGCTATCGCGTTCGCTGGGCGTCCGCGTCAGATAGTCGAGCCGTTCCAGCCGCTTGAGCTGGTGGGAGATGGTCGATTGCGGCATCGCCATCAGGCTGACAATCTCCCCCGCGCTCATCGGGCCGGATTCCAGCAGCGCGACCATCAGGCGCGATTCCGTCAGATCGATCCGCCAGCGTTTCAGCTTGGGATTGGTCATCCTCAGCAAATGCGCGTTGATCCGATGCACGAGGAACGAGACTCGATCGCGCAGCGGCGGCGGGATAAATTCCCCCGCCTTGTCAGTGTGTGGCATGTTTCGACGCTTCTCCTTCGAAGCTGGGATAGCGGCCCAGCAGCAGCAGTGGCAAGGCAGCACAGACGAACAGCCCGGCTGCGATCAGGAAGCTGGCATCATAGCTGTCGGTTAATTCCCGCACCCGCGAAAATACTGTCGGCGCGGTGGCGCTGCCGGCGGCCAGCGCAACATAGCTCAACGCATAAATGCGCGGATAATGGGCGAGGCCGAAATAGCGGGCGGTGAGAAAGGCGAGTACGTCCAGCTCCGCACCCGCCGCCACGCCGAGCAGGGCGCAGGCCACCGCCAGCGTCGTCACGTCGGTCGAACTGCGCAGGATCAGGCAGGCCAGCGCCGGCAGCAGCAGAACCGTGCAGGCGACACCCGGTGCCCAGAAGCGGTCCATCAATATGCCCGAGAGGATGCGACCCGGGATCATGGCGATGGCATAGACGCTGGCGATCGCCGCCGCGACCTGCACATCCATGCCGCGATCGGTGAAGGCGGGCATCAGATTGGGGCCGGCCCCGGAAATTGCCAGATAGCCCAGCAGGATCGAAAGGGTCAGCACCCAGAAGCGATAGCCTGTAAGCGCTTCGCGAACGCGCAGGCCGACATGGGCGTGAATGACGCCCGTTGCCCCCATGCGCGCCGGTTTTGGCCGCAGGTAGACATAGACGACGGGCATGGCGAGGACCAGGGGGAGCAGCGCAATGACGCGCAGCGCGGTGCGCCAGCCATAGCTCGGCTCGATTGCCGCGATGAGGTTGGGGAGGAGGAAGGCGATCAGCGCGGTGCCCACCAGCGCCAGCCCGAGCGCCGCGCCGCGCGCCTTGTCGAAGCTGCCCGCCACGACCCGCGACCACAGCACCGGATTGGAGCCGGCTCCCAGGATCGCCGCAAGCGCATAGCCGAGCCAGAAGACCCAGAGGCTGGTCGCAAAGGACGCGATGAACAGTCCGATGGCGACCCCCGCCAGCGATGGAATCGCCACGGGGCGAGGGCCGAACTTCTCGATCATCCAGCCGGTGAGCGGCGCCGTCAGCGCACCGATGCCGGAGCTGAAGACGATCGCGAACTGGATGTCGGACCGCAGCCAGCCGGTTTCCGCCGCGATCGGCTTCGTCAGGGGGCCGATGGAGTAAAAGGGCAGGGCGATCGCGCTGCACCCGACCCCGATCGCGCAGGCAAGCAGGACGAGCCAGCCGCTTTTAAGCTCCGCACGTGCGCCGGCAGCCATCATTTGCTTACTCCAATATGTCCAGGGTCAGGCGCGGCATGTCATTCATCTCAAGCCCGTAGCGGACGCCGCGCCGCATCGGATTGGCGGCGCCGATCGCGCCGGTCAGGATCAACTGCCCCGGGGCAAGCCGCCGACCGACACGGGCGGAATCCTGAAGGAACCAGCGATAGACGTTGAGGATGCCGTTCAGGCAATCGGCGCCGGTCCCCGTGGAAATAGCCGCGCCATTCTCGGTGACGGTGATCCGCGCGGCATCCAGTTCCTTCGCCGACGCAGCCGCGGATCGGTCATCGAACAGGATGCGGCCGCAACAGGCATTGTCGGCTATGGCATGCCCGATCCTCCGGGCGAAACCCGCAACCCGCGAGTCCGCAATCTCGAAAGCAGGCCGCACCGATGCGATGGAGGCGAGCAGGCTGTTGTCGTCCGCGTCCGGGGCGACCGGTTCGCCAATTTCCAGCAGCATTTCGCCCTCGATTCGGGGGCTGCAAAGCGTGGCGAGGTCCAGCGCTTCGGCGGGGGCGATGCGGCTGTCGGCGTAGATGATGCCGACCATCGGTTCGGCCGCAGCGAAGGCGGCCAGAGCGGCCGGTGAGGTCAGGCCGATCTTCCAGCCGATCGCCACCCGGCCAGCCTTCGCGGCCATATCGGTGAGGGCGGCCTGCACGGCATAGCCGGCCGCCACATCATCGGCGTCGATCCACGCGTCCAGCGATGCGAGCGGTTCGGCGTCCCGGCGGGCGGTCTCCAGTGCGGCGGCGCAGGCTTGGTAACGGTCCGGCATGCTCATGTCTCGATCCTCAGCTCGCGGCCGTCCCACCCGTCGGCCGCCTCCGCGATTTCGGCATAGAAGTCGATCAGGCTGTCGTTGACGCGATAGATTTCGATCATATGCCCCATGACGGCGCGCGCATCGACATAGGATGCCTCGCGTCGTTCGGCGGTGATGAGATCGGTCGCGACCGCCATCCCCTGCCGCGCATAATGCGCGACCATCGCGCCATGATCTTCGGGAAACAGGGCGACATGATGCAGCCCTTCCTCATCGGCGGCGAACATGTCGCGAAAGGCCGAGGGGGCATCGTCATGCTGTTGAACCAGTTCGATCTGGATTGCCCCGGCCTGCGCATGCGCGGCGCTGATATCGAGCGTCGCCGGCGCGCCGCGATAGCTGACCGTGTCGAGGGCTATGTGCCGGCGCATGAAGAAGGGACCGATGCCCGTCAGCCGGTGCCAGCGATCGACGGCTTCGTCGATATCGCGGACATGATAGGCGTTCTGGACGACATGGGGGCGCGTGACGCTGCTATAGGTGATGGCCATTTCGCTCCCCTCCGATTTATATCGAAATCGATGCTTCACGAACGAGCGCTTTGGTGTCAAGGATAAGTTATGGAGAGCAACCCGACAGACAGTGACTCGGTCGCCGTGGTCCGCCGCTTCGGCGCGGCCTGGGACCGGCTCGATCTCGACGCCGTCATTGCGCTGATCGCGCCTGACGCCATTTACCACAACATGCCTCTCGAGCCGCTTCATGGCAGGCCGGCCATCGCGGATTATCTGCGGCGGGCGGGGCCGTTCGATGCCTGCCGCTGGGAATTTCTCACCATCGCGGCGGCAGGGAATGTCGTGCTGACAGAACGGGTCGATCATCTGTCGGTGGCCGGGAAAGCTGTCGTCCTGCCGGTGATGGGCAGTTTCGAAATCATGGATGGGCTGATCCGCCGGTGGCGCGATTATTTCGATCTCGCCAGTTATCGTGCGCAATGGCCCTCGCGGGAGGTACAGGCATGAAGCTGGGATTGGAGGGGCGGTCGGTGCTGGTCATGGCCGGCAGCAAGGGGATCGGCCTGGCGAGCGCGCAAGGCTTTCATGCCGAGGGCGCGCGCGTGACCATCGCGGCGCGCGGGCGCGAAGCGCTTGACGAAGCGGCCGCCACCATGCCGGGATGCCTGGCGGTGCAGGGCGATGTCACCGATCCGCAGGATATTGCCCGGATCGTGGCGGCGGCGGGGCATGTCGATGTGCTGGTCAATAATGCAGGCGGCCCCCCGGCCGGACCGTTCGACGCGCTGAGCGACAATGACTGGCAAGCCGCCGTCGATCTGACCCTGATGTCCGCGATCCGTGCCACGCGGGCGGTGCTGCCCGGAATGCGGGCAAAGGGCTGGGGGCGGATCGTCAACATCTCCTCCTTCGGTGTGAAGCAGCCGGTGCCCGGGCTTACCTTGTCCAACGCGGTGCGCATGGCAGTGCTGGGCTGGGCGAAGACGCTCGCCAGTCAGGTGGGTGCGGACGGCATCACGGTCAACAGCGTCTGCCCCGGCTGGACGCGGACCGCACGGGTCGAGGCACTGGTGGAAAAACAGTCGGCCTCCGGTGGCGGCGATCCCAAGAGCATCGTCGATGGCATCGCACAGCAAATTCCGCTCGGCCGGCTGGGCGAGGCGGACGAGGTCGCCACCATGGTGGTGTTCCTCGGATCGCAAGCCGCCAGCTATGTTACAGGCACCGCCATCCAGGTCGATGGCGGCATCGTACAGGGTTATTCATGAAACTAGAAACCGCCCGCGTAATCGACATCCATGCCCATGCGGTGCTGGAGGAAACCTTTGGCACGGCCGGTGACTTCGGCCCCGAATTGCGGGATGAGGATGGCGTGCCCGTCTTTCGCATTGGCGAATATCGGCTGCGCGGCGTCAAATATCGCGGCAGTCCCTTCATGGATGTGGATGCGCGGATCGCCGCCATGGACCGTTCCGGCATCGACTGGCAATTATTGTCGCCCAACCCGCTGACCTATTTCAGCCATATTCCCGCTGCCGATGCGATCGCCTTCTGCCGGCGCCATAATGATGCTTTGGCCGCGACGGTCGCGCGACACCCGGACCGGCTGGGCGCGGCGGCTGCGCTGCCGATGCAGGATATCAGCGCGGCGATCAGCGAACTGCGCCGCGCGAAATCGGAACTCGGGATGCGGGCGGCCTATATCGGCACTGACCTTGCCCATGGGCTGGACGATCCGGCGATGGATGTTTTTTATGAGGCGGTCGTCGATCTCGACATGCCGCTGTTCATTCATCCCGCGCCGGACGGGATCGACGGGCCAGCGGGGAGTCCGGCGCTGCGCCGCTATGAACTTGACATATTGATCGGCTTCACCGCGCAGGAAAGCATCGCGGTTGCGACATTGTTATTCGGCGGGGTGCTGCATCGGCATCCCGGCCTCGACATTTGCGTGAGCCATGGCGGCGGCGCGACGGCGCTGGTGTGGGGGCGACTCAAACATGCGGCGCACAAGCGCGGCTGGGTTCCCGATCATCTCAAGCGCGATGGCGCCCTGGAGGAAGCCGCCCAGCGGCTTTGGTATGACGCGCATATGCATGATGACGATGCGCTGGCGCTGCTGGTCTCGCGCGTCGGGACGCAGCGGCTCGTCTATGGCACCAATTTCGCGGGTTGGGACGCGCCGGAGCGGTTCGTGCCGCCGGCGATCGACGCGCCCTTCGCCGACAATGCCCGGCGGCTTTTGCGGGCCTGAGGATCAGGCGCCGCGCGTCACGCCCAGTCCCATGCCGCCATCGACGTCGAGGATCGCGCCCGTGACCCATTCGGCGCGGATCAGATAATCGACCGCTTCGGCAATGTCGGTGGCTTCCCCGATCGTCTCCAGCGCCTGCGTCGTCAGCAGCGCCTGCTGCCGGGCCGCGACCTCATCATGGGTCATCAGGCCGGCGCGGACGTTGATCTCTGTCAGGACGCTGCCGGGCACGACGCAATTGACGCGGATGCCGCGGTCGCCAAGCTCGGCGGCCAGAACCTGCGTCAGCACCTGCACCGCGCCTTTGGTGGCGGCATAGGGCGAGGCGGTCGGGAAGCTGCGGCGGGTATGGACCGATCCGACAAAGATCACCGCGCCCCGCCGTTCCGCCAGATGCGGCGTTGCAAGTCCGGTGAGCATCATCGCGCCCACGACATTGGTGTGGAAAATATCCAGCAGCTTGGCTTCATCAAGCGTTTCGATCGGGCCGCGATACATATTCCCCGCATTGTTGAAGAGCGCATCCAGCCCCCCGCCATAGTCAACAGCGGTCGCGATCATGCGCGCGCGATCATCGGCATTGGCCACGTCGCCCGCGACCCACGCGCATCCGATCGTCTCGGCAACGGCCGCAATCTTTTCGGCGCGTCGCCCGCTGATCGTCACCCGCGCGCCGCGTTCGGCGAGATAGCGCGCCGTCGCCTCGCCAAGGCCCGATCCACCGCCGGTGATCAGCACGCTCAACCCTTCGCTCGCCCGCATAGTCTTCTCTCCTCAGATCAACTGGTCCAGTCCGGCCTTGTCGAACGGCTTCAGCCGGTGCGCTTCGCCGCGCGCGACCAGTGCTGCCCAATCGGGGTTGGCGATCATGGCGCGGCCCACGGCGATCAGATCGAAATCACCTGACGCCAGCCCGGCCTCGATCATCGCGATATGATCGGCGGCTGTGCCCGCATGGACTTTTCCGCCCTCCGCCTTGAAATCGGTGTCCAGCGTGATCGAGCCGACGGTCATCGTCGGCACCGCCGTCAGCTTGCGCACCCATCCCGCCAGCGTCAGCCGCTCGCCAGTGAATTCCGGTTCCCAGAAGCGTCGCGTGGAGCAATGGAACAGGTCCACGCCCGACGCTGCCAGCGGCTCGACGATGGCGGCGAGCGCTTGCGGACTGGTCGCCAGCTTGGCGGCATAATCAAGCTGCTTCCACTGCGACATGCGCAGGGCGATCGGAAAGCCGGGATCGGTCGCCGCGCGCACCGCCGTGACCAGTTCGGTCAGGAAGCGGGTCGGCTCACGGCCATAGCCATCCTGCCGCAAATTGGTCGCGGACCAGAGAAACTGATCGGGCAGATAGCCGTGCGCGCCGTGGATCTCGACACCATCGAACCCGATCGCGCGGGCGGCGCGCGCGGCCTCCCCGAAGGAGTCGATCGTCGTAGACAGATCGGTCGATTTCATCGCGCGGCCAAAGGGTTTGCCCCGCGCCGCCAGGCCGGACGGGCTCAACCGGTCATAGCCGGGCGCTAAACTGTCCGTCATTCCGATCATGGACGGCGAAAAGGCGCCGACATGCCAAAGCTGCGCGAAGATCATGGCGCCTTCGGCATGCACCGCCTCGACCACGGCGCGCCAACCGGCCAGGGCATCCTCGCCGAACAGGCGCGGCACCGATGCGCCAAAGGCACCGGCATGGGATGGCGACACGCCTTCGGTGATGATGAGGCCCGTGCCGCCTTTCGCGCGGCGCGCATAATAAGCGGCCATGGCATCGGTCGGCACCCCGCCCGGCGCCATTTCGCGCGTCATCGGCGCCATCGCCACCCGGTTGGGGAGCGTAATGGCGCCGAGCCGGAACGGGTCGAACAGCAATCCGGCACTCCTTCTTTGAATTATATCGATTTCAATATACATGTGCGGGATGCCCGTCCAGCCCAAGCTCATCTATCTCACCCGTCGTGCCAGTTCTTTGACGCGGGAGGCGTTTACGGCGCGCTGGCGACAGCATGCCACCTTGGGCATGTCGCTGCCGCGCTGGCGCAATATCGCGCGCTATGTGCATTGCGATCTGATCATGCCGGGCGCGGATGAGCATGATCTGCTGAGCGATCATGACGGCATCGGCATCATCTGGCACCGGTCGCCCGCCCATCGTGCCGCTCATCTCGCCGACAGCGGATCGCGCGCCGCCATGGAAGCGGACGAACGGGCGACCTTCCGCCGTCCGATCGTGGAGGTTTGCGCCGTCACCGCCGAAACCATTCTGCTGCCCGTCGATGATCCGGGCGCGTGGAAGCTGTCGCGCTTTGCGGCATCGGGTCAGGAGGTGAAGACGCCGGAGGATGCAAGGGGGCATGTTTGCAACCTGCCGCTCGCGCCGGAACGCAAGGAAGGCTGGGGCCTGTCCTGCGCGCGCATAGACGAGCTGTGGTTTGCAAGCCGCGCCGCCTCCATCGCTGCGGCGCGCATGTTGCAGGGGGAGGGGGTCAGGATGGTGCTGGGCCGCGATACCGAGCTATATCGGCTCACAGAAGGTCAGGGCTTGGCCCGATCGGACTGACTCCATCTGTCGCGCACGGGCTTTAGCACCGGCTGGTCGTTCCGCCATCGACCGTCAGGGCTTCTCCCGTGACAAAGCTGCTGGCGTCGGACAGTAGCCACAGAATAGCCTCTGCCTGTTCGGCCGGCGTCGATACCCGCCCGATGGGAATGCGCGCGAGCGTGCCGGTGATCCCGCCCGGTCGTGTCGCCATTTGCTGATCGAGCATCGCCGTGCGCGTGGTGCCCGGCAGCACGGCGTTTACTCTGATGTTGCTGTCGGCGCCGTCCTGCGCGGCGGCGCGGGTCAGGCCGATGACGCCATGTTTGCTGGCGCAATAAGCCGACAGGCCGGCAAAGCCGCGTTTGCCAGCGATCGATGCGACATTGACGATCGATCCGCCGGCGGCTCGCATCATGGCGACTTCGCGCGAGACGCAATGCCAGGTCGCCCGCAGATTGAGGCCGATCAGCCGGTCGAACTCCGCCAGTTGCATACTGTCGATCGGCCGTGCATCCTGCGTCATCGCCGCGTTGTTGACTGCGCCGTCCAGCTGCACGCCGGATCGCATCAGCCGGTCGAACAGCGCCGTTACCGCGCTGTCGTCGCTGATGTCGGCCTGAATATACTGCCCGCCCATCTCCTTGGCCAGACGGGCACCGGCCGCCGCGTTGCGTGCGACCCCGATCACGCGCGCGCCCCGGGTCGCCGCCATGCAATAGACAGCCTCGCCGATGCCGGCGGTGCAGCCGACGATCAGGATCGTCTTGTCCGCCAGCATCATGCGGCGTCGAGCCAGCCCAACAGGCCGGCGATCAGCGCTTGGTGCGCGGGCGCCTCCAGCGATCTGGCATCATGGCCCAGGGCGTCGACTGCGACGCGACCATCGCCATGCGTCCGCGTCCAGGCGACCGGCTGCTGCGGCCCTCCCTGCGCCGTCGCCACTGCCGCAATGACACAATTGTCCGCCGGATCGAGCCGATGATACACCTCATCGACCAGTGCGAATTGCGCCGGCCCCGCGCTCAAAGCCCGGCCTTCAGCGGTCAATTCGACGAGGATGTCGCCCAGCGGGGGATGATGGGATTGCCCCCAGCTCCAGCCGCCGCCCATGAGCGCGCGCCAGCGGGGCTGCGTATCCCAGCAGATGGTGGCGGTATGCATCGCCAGCAGTCGCCCGCCATCAGCGACGAAGGCCTCCAGCACATCCATGGTGCGGTCGCTCAGCTCTGCCGCCCACTGTGGCCGCGCGGCCGCATATTTTTGATCCTGGGTCATCGACCAGCGCAGCGCGTTGACGATCAGAAGTCCCACGCCCTCCAGGGACGCAGCGGCCGCGTCAATGTCGCTCTCGGCCGTGACCGTCCAACCGCGATCCTGCGCAATGCGCGTCAAAATGGGGGACGTCTGCTCGAAGGGATGGTTGTAGCCGCCGGTATAGAGCAGGGCATGACGCGATCGGCTCATTCGCGCGGCAGATTCTTCAGCACCGCATGGGTAACCCCGCCATCCACCACGAGATCGACGCCGGTGATATAGGCCGAACCCGGATCGTCGAGCATCAGCACGGCGTTCGCGATGTCGCGCGTGCTGCCCAGCCGGCCGAGCGGCACGCCGCCGGCCCGGACCGCGCGCACCTTCGGATCGGCATAGATGGGCGTGGACATGCCGCCGTCGATGAAGCCCGGCGCGATGCTGTTGAAGCGCAGACCGGCGCCGCCATATTCCAGCGCAAATTGCTTCATCAACTGCTTCACGGCGCATTTGCTCGCCGGATAGGCGCCAGAGCCGGGGCCGGGGCTATAGGCGTTGATCGACGTCAGCGCGATGACATGTCCGCTGCCCCTGTCCTGCATCCGCCGAACCGCCTCGCGGGTGACGATATAGACGCCGGTCAGATTGACCGCGATGACGGTGCGGAAATCCTCGACGCTCTGCTCGGCAAGCGGGCCGAAGCGGACCACGCCGGCATTGTTGACGACCAGATCGGGAACGTCGCCAAAGGCGTCGAACGCGGCCGCCACCGCCGCTTCATCCGTGACATCGCAGGGCAGGGGGACCGCGCCGTCCAGCTCGGCACAGCGTGCCTCTACCGCGGCCGCATCCCGATCGACGATGCCGATCCGATACCCGCGTTCCTGCAAGGCTGCGGCGATGTCGGCGCCGATGCCATTGGCTGCACCCGTGACGAAGGCGCTACGGCTCATAAATCTTCCTTTGCGAAACGAATGGGATAGCGGCCCCAATTAGGGCGCCGGGTATGGGTGTCGGGCGTTGGCGGGTCTTCGGCTATGGGTCGCGCGCCCATGGCCAGGAGCCGGATCACCAGCAGCGCCACTATGCCATATTGATGCGTGGCCGGATCGGTGCCGGGGCGTGCCGGAACGCCGCCGTCCAGTTCGCGACCGAGGCAGGTGTGCAGGCCGATCCCGAACGCAAGGCCGGAGGGAAGCACGCCGGAGGGTATGACCCGGTCGGGATCGAACTGGTCGGCATTATCGCCGAAAATGCTGCGGTCACGATTGGCGGAAAAAAGGTCCAGCACGATCCGGTCGCCCGCCGCCCGGTCTCCTGCGCCCGCAACCGCCATCGGGCAGGTGGCGGTGCGCCAGGCTTCGGGGCTGGCCGGGTGCAGCCGCAGGCTTTCATGAACGCAGCGCTGCACGAAGGCCGGATCCCGCAATCTCGCCCAGCGGGCATCATCCTCTCCGGCCCAAGTCGTGATCTCGTGAAAGGCATGGACCGTCGAATTGGCGGTCGAATGGGCCCCGGCCTGCATGTAGAAGGCAATCTCGCGCAGTAGTTCGGTATCGTCGAGCGCCAGTTCCTCCTCCGCTCGCAAGATCACCGTCAGGACGTCGCGGGGCAGCTCGTCCTCGCCAATTTCGCCGCTGTCCAGCGCGGCGAGCAGCGCCCTACGCCGCGCGATCGACGGGCGGAGGAAATCGCGGTCGAACTCCGCAAGTGCGTCGCGAACTTCGCTTTCGACTTCGGCGACATCGCGTGTCGAATGAACCAGCGTCGCGCCTTCGCTCAATTTCTTGACCAGCCGCACCAGCCGGTCGCTTTCTTCCGGTGTCTTGGCGGGACGATCAATGCCCGCGAAATCGGATGTGAGGTTTGCCGTCGCGCGATAGCCGAACTCGATCAGGTCGCCGCCGCCCGCCGCGACGAACGGTTCGAGCGTGTTTTCCAGCGTGCGCGGGTAAATCTCACGCTCATAATGCGCGAAGAAGTTGCGGCGAAAGACGCGCACCTCCACGGTACGGCGGCGAGCATGTTCTTCGCCATGCAGTGTCAGCAAGACACCGTCCATGACCAGCTTGCCGGCATCATAGAGCGCCTGCTTCAGATCGGTGTTGCGCAACGCGCCGGCACAGTCGGAATAGCGCGACAGGGTAGTGGCATCGTTCACAGCAGCGCCTCCTCGGGCCGGAAAATGATCGGATAGCGCGCCCAGGTGATGCGCGTGATCGTCTCGTCCTTTTCCGCCTTCTCATCAGGATCCTGCTGGACCCCCATGCGCAGCAGGGCCGCGACGATGAGCGGGACCACGCCAAATTGATGATCGGCAGCGTCGGTATCAGGCTTGGGATCGACGCCAATCGCCAGATGCCGGCCAAGGCAGGCATGAACACCATCGCCCATCGACAGCCCATAGCGGAATACCCGGCCAGCCACCTCGCGGTGCGGGTTGAATTTCTTGGCGTCCGGCCCGAAGCGCTCTGTATCATGATTGGCGGCGCGCAGATCGACCGAGATTTCCTCGCCCGGCACCATTTCCGCGCCGTCCTCCAGCGACACCGGACAGAGGGCGCGACGGCGCGCGACCGGGCTGGACGGATGCAGCCGCAGGCTTTCATAGACGCATTGCTGGACGAAGAAGGGATCGTCCCGCAGCCGCGCAATATCTTCCGGATGAGCCTTCAACCATTCCAGCAGCTCGTGCAGCGCATGGGTAAGCGAATGGATGGTCGTGTGGGCGCCGGCGAGGACATAGAATATGCCCTCATGGACAAATTCCTCTTCGGACATGGCCAGCTTGTCCTGCCCCATCAGCAGCGCGGTCAGCACGTCCTTGGGCAGCTCTTCCTTCGTCAGGTCGCCCCGACGATGCGCTTCGATCAATGCCCCACGGCGCGCGATCGAAGGCTGAAGAAAACGCTCGTCAAACTCGGCCATGGCCGCGCGGATCCGCGCCTTTTTCGGCTCTATATCGTCGCGAGACTGGCCCAGTGCCGGTGCGAGGCTGAATTCCTTTAACAGGCGCAGCAATTCGCCCGTCTCTTCGGCGCTGCGTTCGGGACGATCGATGCCGGTGAAATCGATCGTCAGGTTCATCATGACGCGATAGCCAAGCTCGACCAGATCGCCGCCGCCCGCCTTCAGAAAAGGCGCGATCGTCTCCGCCAAGGTCTGCGGCAGGACATTTTTCTCATAGTCGAGGAATATGTCCTTGCGAAACATGACCGCTTCGACGCCGCGCCGGCTGCGATGGGCCGCCCCGTGCAGATTGACCACGGCATGCTCCATCATGAGCGCGGCCTCATCATAAAGCGACTGGCGCAGATCGGCTTGCCGCAGCGCGTGGACACAGCCGCTGAACGAGGTGACGTGATGCTCCGTCATCATTATGTTTTCTCCTGCCATCCCAGCGTAGCGGCGCGCGTTGCGATCAGGGTCGAGTAGTTGGACACGCGCCAGGAGGGCAGGGGCGCCCGTTCTGGCAGGGGTGTTTCGATATCGACGCGTCGCCCGCCCTTGAAGACATGCGCGATGCCGTCCTGCCGGCCGAGCAATGTCACATCCTTGGTGACATCGCCGCGCACGACGATCAGGTCGGCGAGCTTGCCGGGTTCCAACGTGCCGATCCTGTCCGCCATGCGTAAGGCGCGGGCGCTTTCGCGCGTCCCGCACATCATCGCCTGCATCGGCGTCAATCCAATCTCTTCGACGAAGACCTGCATTTCGCGCCAGTGCCATTCGCCATAAGGCGTGATCGAGAAGCCGCTTTCGGTGCCACAGAGCAGCGGCACGCCGGCGTCATAAGCGCGCCGCAACTGCTTGGCGCTTTCCGCTATTTCACGAGCGAACAGGTCGCGCAGAAAGGGGCTGGCGCCCACCTTGTCGCCATGTTCGGCCAGCACCGCCTGAAAGGTGAGCGTGGGCGTAATCGGCACCTTGCGCTCGATAACCGCTTCCAGCGCCGCCTCGTCCATATGGGTGGCGTGCAGGATCATGTCGAAGCCGGCGATAGCGGCGTCGCGGGTACTGGATGCGTTGCGGCAGTGGCCGACGATCGGCAGCCCCAATTCATGCGCGGTGTCGGCGGCGAGCCGCAGCTCATCGAGGTTCCAGACCTGAATCTCGCCTTCCCCCCGCTGCCGGGGGATGAGGCCGGTGACATGGATCTTAATCCAGTCGACACCGCGCTTGGCCTGTTGCCGGATTTCGGTGACGATCTCGTCCCGGGTCCGCGTCACCTTCAGATAGCCGATCGCGCCTTCGTCCGGGACCAGCATGCCGGCCGTCCCGCCGACGGAGGTAAAGAGGGCATTTCCGCCACAGGCCATGCGCGGACCGTCGCAGACGCCGCTTTCGATAGCATCGCGCACGTCGAGCGAGACGTTGAAGATGGTGTCGGCATCGAAGAGGCTCGTAACGCCGGACCGCAGAATCCGCTGAACATTGCGGGCCGCGACGATGGCAGACAGCCCTTCCCGTCGATGAAAGAAAAGTTCGTCATTCGATTTCGGTTCGTCGAAGCTGATATGGCAATGCGCGTCGATCAGCCCCGGCATGACGGTCATGCCGGAGCCGTCGATCCGAAGCAGATTGTCCCGCCCCACGGCCCATTGCGCGGCATCGGCGCCCAAGGCGACGATCGAATCGTCGAAAGCGATAGTATTTTCAAAGGCGGTTTCGGCCGTGCCCGTGAAAATAGTGGCGTTTTCGATCAACACGCCGCCTGACTGTCCTATCACGGTTGCCCTCCTGTCCGGCAGCATGTGTAATTACATCGAAATCGATATAACTGCGCTTCGCCGATGATGCAAGGCAGGCAACGCCATTCTGCGGAGAGTGTCGGGGATGGGCGGTTTGCTGTGGGGTGATTGGCGGTCTGGTGGAGGGTGGTTGGCGCGAAAGGTCTGGCATTAAAACCTAACATGGATTAAATAATATGCCGACAGGAGAGGGTGCTGGCGGTGGGGTTTTCGTGGCGTAAGTGCGGATCAACGCGTCCTTTTCTTGCCTTCCGAGTCGCGCCTGCGGCGATCGCGATATTAATGCCGATGGCTGCGGTGTCGCAGGATGCGGCACAGGATTCCGGCGCCATTGCGCGGGAGCGGGCGCGAGTTGAGGCCGAAAAGCAAGCGGCTCAACGGGCCGCGCGTGTGGCAGCGCCCGAGGTTCGGCTCGATTCTGGCCCTGCACCCGGTCCAGGCATGTTCCCTGAAGAGCAGCCGTGCTTTTTTATCTCTCGGATCCGCTTTGATGGCGCAGTGCCGAAGGCCATGGCATGGGTGGCCGGTCATGCGCGGCAATTTGAGGGGCGGTGCGTCGGCGCGGCCGGCATGAATTATATCCTTAAGTCCTATCAGGCCGCGTTTCTTGAGCGAGGCCTCATCACGACCCGGGTCGGTGCTCCAGAGCAGGATTTGAGCAGCGGAGAATTACAACTTCGCCTGGTAACCGGAAAGTTGGCCGAAGTCCGCCTGACGGAGAAAAGTGCTCCCGCGCGCCGGACCTGGGCAACGGCCTCTCCGCTTGATCCTGGCGATATCATTTCTCTCCGCGCTCTCGAGCAGGGACTTGAACAGATGCGCTCTATCCCCGGCCGGGACGTTTCGGTCGAGTTGGAGCCTGGCGACGAGCCGGGCGAGTCGATCCTGCTGCTTTCGGCCGGTCGCGTGCGACCCATCATCGGCTCGCTGTCGCTCAACAATTTTGCGAGCGATTCCGTAGGTCGCTGGCAAGGCGCCGGCGCCCTTTCAGCGCTCAACCTGCTCGGTCTCTCTGAAATTGTGAGTGCGAGCTATAATCGACGGATCGATGCGCCGGGTATCCCGGCCGACAGTCAAGGGATCGGGCTGAACGCCGCTATCCCGCTGGGCTGGTGGAGCATGGGGCTGTCCGCTTCGGCGAACCGCTATGGCCAGACCATCATTGGCGAGGTGCGGAATTTCGAGACGCGCGGCAAACTTCAGGTGGTTTCAGCCTTCATTGAACGGGTCGTCCATCGCGACCGCATTTCCAGAACTGCGCTGCGCCTATCGTACAGCCGGCGCTGGGCGCGCAATTACATCGACGATGTCGAGATCGGCCTTCAGCGGCAGGACCTGAGCGACGTTGAAATTGCGCTTGTCGATCGACGCAGCATCGCTTCGTTGAAGATCAACAGCGAATTGGCATATCGCATGGGCGTGGACCTTTTTGGTGCGCAGGATGATGAGCCGGGGCAGCCGGCGCTTCTGCCGACGGCGCGATACCGCATCCTTACGCTGGACCTTGCCGCGTCGCTGCCTTTTCCCGGCGGCATCGTCGAAAATTGGCGCGTCGCTTTTCGCGGCCAGGCCGCCAGCACGCCGCTATTCGGGTCGGATCTTATATCGGTCGGCGGCCCTTTCACGGTGCGCGGCTATCAATCGGATCGCGCCGATCTCGGCAAGACAGGCTGGTATATACGGCAGGAACTGGCGGCGCGGATGAGCGAACATTTGCGTCCTTATCTGCTGCTCGACATGGGGCGGGTCGCCCGGCGCGGCGGCATGCTCGCAGGGCTTGGCGGGGGGCTTCGCGCCGGCGCTCATGGATTTTCGTTGGACGCTTTTCTGGCCGTTCCGCTCGCTCGAGACAGGCTTGCGGGGCGACAGATCGCGCAACTCGGCCTCACCGCCGGCTGGAGCTTTTAACAAGCCGAAGGCGTGCGGGGGAATGGGACAGCAGGGCACAACAGGCCGCCACTGGCGCCGTTGAGGGGAGGAGCGGGTCATGTCCAGGATGACGTTGACAACAGTGAGCCGGCATACGCTGGCGTTGGCGCTTTTTCTCGGCGCCACCGCTGCTCAGAGCCAGATACAGCCTGAACCCGGCGCGGCCGCCCCGCAGGTCGGGGCCGCGGGTAACGGCACGCCCGTTGTAAAGATTGCTACGCCATCAGCCAAAGGCGTAAGCCACAACCGCTACACCAGCTTCAACGTCGATGACCGAAACCTGATCCTCAACAATTCGGACAAGATCGTCGAGACACGGCTGGGCGGCTATATCGACGGTAACGGCAATCTGAAGACGAGCGGTAGTGCGTCGCTCATCCTCAACGAGGTGACTGGCCCACATCCCTCCCGGCTCGCCGGCTATATCGAGATTGCCGGTGCGCCGGCTCAACTGGTTATCGCCAATGCCTATGGCATCAGCTGCACTGGATGTGGTTTCATCAATGCACCGTCCGTTACACTGGCAGCAGCACGTCCAGTCACGGATGCTGGCGGGCTGACGGGTTATTCGATTGGTGATGGCGCTATCGACATCAACGGGTCTGGCGTGGACGCATCCGGCTCCCGCCTCAACCTGTTCGCTCGCGCTATCGCAATCAACGCCGGGGTGTGGGCCGATGATATCTTGGTAGCGGCAGGGTCGGGAGACGTCGCTTACAAGGATGGGACCATAACCGTTACGGCGCCCGGCCAAGCGGCTCTGCCACCACCCCGCTTTGCCCTGGATGTCGCCGCACTCGGTGGGATGTATGCCAATTCGATCCGCCTGATTGGGACGGAGCGCGGTCTGGGCGTCAATATTGCGGGTGATCTTGCAGCGCTGGACAATGGCTTCGTGCTGGATGCGCAGGGGCAGCTGACGCTCGCAGGTCGTATTTCGAGCGCCGGTGCCTTGGCCATAACCGCTACCGACGCGCAGGTTACCGGCGCAGCCTATGCCGACCGATCCGTCGATCTGACCGTCAGCGGCCAGCTGAGCGGTGACGGTCTGATTGCCAGCGGCGGTGATGTCATCGTGCGCAGCGGGACGAACGATCATAGGGGAAGTATTGCCGCCGGGCTGGGCCGCGACGGCCGTCTGACGCAAGCTGGTAATCTCTCGATCAGCAGCCAGGCTGTTATGGCTCTGTCAGGTCGATATCTGGCGACCGAACGCGTCGAGGTGTTGGGCAGCGACATTGTGCTGTCCGGCGTGGTGCAGGGGCAGACTGGGCGGATCGCAGCGGGTGGCGGACTGCAGGTGGCGGTGCCGGGCTCGATCCTGGCGGCCGCGGCGCTCGAGGTGTCGGCGGCGACCATCGTCAATCAGGGTGTCGTGCAGGGGGAGACTGTCGGTCTTCGCTTCAACACTCTGAACAACGACGGTGGCGCCCTTGCCTCCGGCATGGCGCTGAACCTGACTGGTGGCACCTTGCTCAACCAAGCCGGATTGATTCAGGCCGGCACGGGCCTTGATCTGGCGGTAGACAGTCTTGCCAGTTCAGGCGGTTCGATCCTTGCACTGGGCTCGGCGGGACTGCGGGCGCGATCGGGTGGCGCCTTCACTCTGGTTGATACGACGGTCGGATCCCTCGGCCAAGCGGATCTCCGCCTTAACTCCCTGGTGCTCGATGCCGCTGGACTGGTGGTCAGCGGGCAGCTTGCTATTGAGACTTCTTCCGGGCTGAGCATCGCCAATGATGGATGGATCTCCAGCGGCGGCGATGCGGCGATCAGGGGCGCCGCCGTCTCCCTGAACGACGCATCGATCGAGGTCGCGGGCGGGTTCACGCTGACCGCCGATACCCTCGCCCTGACTCATGGTGGATTGTTGAAGGCGTCCGCGCTGAGCGTTGCCGCCGAAGCGATCAGCAATGACGATAGCTCGATCGTCGCCTTTGGGGCCGAAGGCGCTCGGATCGATGCGAAAGAGCTTGTCAACAAGGGAAAGTTGCAGGCGAACAGCGGCCTTCTGATCAGCGGCGGGAAACTGATCAATGCGGCCGATGGACTGATCGCGACGGGCGCGTCGCTCGGACTGGATATTGCTTCGTTTGCAAATAGCGGCGCACTGGTCGCTTCGGACGACATGAAGCTCTCTGTGGGCGGCGCCGTTACCAATCTCGGTACGCTGGTGAGCGGTCGAGATCTGATCCTCGCCGGAGCCATGGTGGATAATCACGGGCTGCTTGAAGCGTCCGCGAAACTCGATATCCGGGCTGACACGCTGGTCAACCGGGGCGAGATCGTCACAACCGGTGCGGACCTGTCCACCATTTTCGCGCTCGGTACGATCGATGGCCAGGCCGGCAGGATTGGCGGCAATGGTGCAGTCCGGATAAGCGGCGCCAGCGTCGACCTGTCCGATGGTATGACCACCGCGTTGGCCATGCTCGACATCGAAGCGCGCGACGGCGATCTGCGGCTTGGCGGCGCGCAGGCTCTGACGGCATCGGTCGGTACGCTTGGCCTGTCAGCGGGCGGCCTGATCGATGCGCGGGGCGGGACGCTGCAAAGCGAGGCAACGGCAAGCTTGCGGGCATCGCGCTTGCTGCTGGATGACGGCACGTTCGAAGCCGCAAATTTCCTGTTCGACACCGCCGAACTTTCGCTCAAGCGCGCAAGGCTGCGCCAGACGGGCGAGCAGGACTTCATCCTGACAAGCCAAGGCGTGATCGACTATTCGGGCGGTGAAATCTACGCCGCCGGTGGCAACTTCACCCTTCGTGCCGCGGAACTCATCAATAAGGACGGCGCCATCCTCCATGGCGGGACCGGCCTGCTCGACATTGTAAGCGGGGGTTTACTCGACAATGGCGCCGGACGAATTGCGACCAACGGTTCAGTCGTCGTGGCGGCGGACCGGCTGGTCAATGAAGCAGGGGAAATCAGTGCAGCCAGTGCGGGACTTTTTACCGTAGCGGACGCCCTGAACAATGACGGCGGGCTGATCGCTGTTGGCAAACGGCTGGAGCTGACGGCGAAGAGCCTGACCAATGCAGCAGGCCGGATGGAAAGCGGTGGCGCCATGGTCCTGCGGCTGGGTCGGCTTTCCGGAGCGGGCGGTGTCATCCTGGCCGGCGACGGGTTGCTCGACCTCAACGCCCGTCAGGACATAGTGGGAGCGGGCCTGATCGGCGGACGCGATATCCGCGTTGAGGCCGCCAGTCTGTCGCTGGGCCGGGACGATCGGATCGGCGCAACAGGAAAGCTCGACCTGAGCGCAGTCAGCGGCGACATTCGACTGGGCGGGGCACAGCTGGACGGGGCGGACATCAGCGTTTCAGCGCTGAATGGCACCGTGGCGACCGGTATAGGGGGCATCATCGCCGCCCCTGGCGGTGTTGCTCTGCGCGCCCGTTCGATCGACGTGTCGGACGGCATCGTCGATGGCGCGCGGTTGATGCTGGACAGCGACTTGCTGGTGAACAAAGCTGGCATCGTTCAGGCGAGCGAGACGCTTTTCGTCAAGGCAGCAGGCACAATCGACAATAGCGGGGGCGACATCTTCTCCTCCGGAAGCTTGTTGCTGAAGGCCGGCAGCTTCACGAACAGCGGCGGGCGGGTCGCACTGGCTTCGCCGCATGAACTGCAGATTCAGACGACCGGCCTTATCGACAATGGCATCGGCGGTCAGATCATCGCGGACGGAACACTTGCGCTGGATGCCGGTAGCTTGGTCAACGCCGGAGACGTGGTGGCGGCAAAGGGCGCGCAACTCCGGATTGCCGATGGCGCGCGCAATGACGGGCTGATCGCCAGCGGTGAGGCGCTGACGCTCTCGGCCAAAGCGCTCGACAATAGAGGATCGATCGAAACCGCTGCTAATCTGCACATTGGCGCTGACAGCGTCATCAACCGGGGAGCCGTAATTGCGACCGGAGACGCGACGCTCAGCTTGGTGGCGCTTGGAGCGATCGATGGCAAGGGCGGGAGGATCGGCGGCAATGGCGCAGTCCGGATAAGCGGCGCCAGCGTCGACCTGTCCGACGGGGTGACCACCGCGCTGGCCATGCTCGACATCGATGCACGCGAAGGCGATCTGCGGCTTGGCGGCGCCCAGGCTCTGACGGCATCGGTCGGTACGCTTGGCCTGTCAGCGGGCGGCCTGATCGATGCGCAGGGCGGGACGCTGCAAAGCGAGGCAACGGCAAGCTTGCGGGCATCGCGCCTGCTGCTGGACGACGGCACGCTGGAAGCCGCCAATTTCCTGTTCGACACCCCCGAACTGTCGCTTAAGCGCGCAAGGCTGCGCCAGACCGGCGAGCAGGACTTCATCCTCACCAGCCAGGGCGTGATCGACTATTCGGGTGGCGAAATCTACGCCGCCGGGGGCAACTTCACCCTTCGTGCCGCGGAACTCATCAACAAGGACGGCGCCATCCTCCATGGCGGGATCGGTCTGCTCGACATTGTAAGCGGGGGTATGCTCGACAATGGCGCCGGACGAATTGCGACCAATGGTTCAGTCATCGTGGCGGCGGACCGGCTGGCCAACAAGGGTGGCAGGATCACGGCTGTCGGCATGGCGAAGCTGACAGTTGCCGGCAGCCTCGCCAATGAAAGCGGCCTGATCGAGAGCGGAGGCGGGCTGACTGTAACAAGCGATACGGTTTTCAATGGCGGCGGGCGTATCGCCAGCAGCGGAGATCTCGCCCTCGCTGTAACCGAACTGACGGGCGGGACGGTGTTGGCGGTCGGTGATGATGTCACGACGTTGGGCATCGCGGCGACCGGGGCGGTCAAGGCGGTCGATTTCCTCGGCACGTCCGGCACGTTGACGCTTAAGGCAGGTTCTATCGCTCTGGCGGATGGCGGCGATGTGAGGGCGAACGGCAAGGTCGTAGCATCCGCAACCGGCGGCGATATCCTTCTCAACGGCGGGCGGGTCGAGGCGCAGGCAGTCGAGCTTCAGGCAGCAGGAAAGCTGCTGGGCGGGCCGCAGGGCGCGATCGCCAGTTCCGGTTCCGTCGACCTGAAAGCTGCAACGATCGACCTGTCTGCTGCGACCGTTCAGGGGGGCAGCCTTACCGTGTCGGCCAACGCTGTAAGCAACAAGGGCGGCAGGGTGGAGATAGCCGGCCAAGCCAGCCTCTCTTTCCAATCGGACCTCGATAATGAGGGCGGGGTGATCCTCGCTAAAGGCCTCAGCTTGTCTGCAGCCAGCGTGCGCAACAAACAGGGGCTGATCGGGGCAACCGGGGCGGCCGAATGGCGCATCGCCGGAGCTATCGATAATAGTGGCGGCCACATCGCCAGCAACCATTCGCTGTCTCTCGTCGCCGATCATCTTACCAATATATCGGGGCTGATTGAGACGCGCGGCGGCGCCACACTTCAACTTGTTGGCGCCTTCGACAATGGCGGCGGGACGCTTTTGTCGGATGCGTCCCTCAGCATTGCCGCGTCGCAGATAGGCAATGACAAAGGACTGATCGACAGTCTTGCCGCAGCGAGCATTCAGACTGGCGATTTCTTCAACGGGTCTGGATCCCTTTTCGCGCGTGGCGGTGATCTCAAGATCGTCAGCGCCGACCATATCGACATTGGGGAAGGCGGGACAATTGCCGCCAGCGGTATATTCGAGGCGCGGACAGCGATGTTCCGCAATGCGGGTACGGCATTTGCCGATCGCATCCGCATGGATGTCGGAGCGCTCGATAATGCGGGCAATCTGTCTGCGCGGGACATGGCGCTTGCCGTTTCGTCCCTTGTCTCCAATTCAGGCACTATCGAGGGCGACGCGCTCGTCCTTGAGGCCACGCAGCAGCTGTCGAATACCGGCACGATCGCCGGCGGCGTAGCTGGACTTAGGCTCAATAGCGCCAAAGTGCTGAACAGCGGTGCGCTGGGCGCGGCGGGTGCCGTGACGATTGCGACGACCGCTATTGAGAATGACGGCACCATCGCCGCCGGGAGCGACCTGGCGATCGGCGGGCGGACGCTGATTAACAGGGCGCAAGGTGTAATCTGGGTTGAGCGCGACGCCAGCCTGACCTTCAGCGAAAGCCTCATCAACGGCGGTAGTATCGGCGCGAACAGACAGGTCGTTATCGGTGCAGCCCAGCTGCAGAATCTTCTTCAAGAGAATGTCGGCGTTATCGGTGCGGGGCGGGCGCTTAGCCTCGACGTCGGGACCGCCCGGCTCGGTACGCTCATCTCTGGCGGAGACCTGGGCTTCTCTCTCGCAGGGGACTGGAGCCTTGACGCGGGGGATTCGCTCGCCGCCGGCGGCCTGCTGAGTCTTACCATCGGCGGCAACGTGACGAACGCGGGCAGGCTGGAAGGGGGAGGCGGCGTCCGCATACATGCCGGGGGCGATCTGCTCAACATGGCGACCGGCGAAATAGAAGGAGCGTTGATCGATCTCGCGGCTGGCGCGGCGATACGAAATTCGGGGCTGATCAACGGCACGGCGGTGACGCTTTCAGCCGACCGTATCGAAAATGCGGGCAGCATTTTCGGTGACGATATCGTCCTTCGAGGCAAGAATGGCATCGTAAACAGCGGTCGGCAGGCCGTCATTGCCGCTCGATCCGGCCTGCTTTCGCTAAAGTCGGACCGCGCGATCGACAATCTGGATGGGGCGCTGCTCTTTTCGTTGGGCGACATAGCCATCGGCGGCTTGAGCGACAGTCATGCTGCGTCCCTGACGAACGGGTCGGCGACGATCGAAGCGCAAGGCAGTATCAGTATCGCCGCTGTGTCCATCCTCAATGAACGGACGCACTTCAGCACCGATATGGTGACGCGTGAACCGAAGATGGAATATCTGCCTAGCGCAGAAGCAAAATATGTCGGCCAGATAGTCGGTGGGACCATCACGAAGTCGGTGACCGAAACTGCCCTGGTTACGGATAGCGGTGAGGCTCGGCTGATCGCCGGGCTGGACATCGTCGCGTCCGGGACTGATTTCACCAATCGATATTCGACCATCGCGGCCGGTCGGAACTTCCTGTTTAACGCGGACAGCTTGCCCAGCGGGCACGGTGATTACAGCTCGGGCAGCTTCGCCAATATCGCACTTACCGGATCCCGAACCACCAAAAGTGAAGGATGGCGCGAAGTCGTATTCTGCGCTTATCAGGACGGTCCGAAATCAAGCTGCCAAGCTCTGGATACACGGAGCGACCCGTTTGGCCCGACAACGACGACCGAAACCGTCATTGTCGCGCCGGCAACCGTCTCAGCCGGCAATGCCGTAGTCATCAGCGCCACCATGATCGCTAATATGACGACTGGATCCAGTGGCGACCTGTCGGCCTATGCCGCCACAGTGTCCGGACAATCCTCTGCAAAGGTTCAAGCCGGTGCCGGTGCGGCGCCCGTCAGCGCCCGAGCGGCGGCGAGTACGCCAGTTGCAGCTGACGCGCTCGCGCACACTCTGGTCGCCGCTGTCAGCAGCGCCGGCGCCGGGCAGCCGCTTACGGGTTCGCCGCTGGGCAAGGCCGGGAAAGCCCGCGCGCCCGGCCTGATAGCAGACGAGTTCGCAACGGCCGTCCCTCTGCAGGTCGATGAACTCACGGACGGCGCCGTCATCGCGGAAGCTGTTTCGTCGCAATTCGCTTTGCCTGCCGCAAGTCCGGCAACGGGCGCGCTGCCGGAGGTGACGGCGAAGGCGATGGCGGGTGAGCCGCTCCTGTTTCTCGACTTGTCCGGCCTTTTCCGTTTCGCCGCTCCGTCGGCCACCTATCTGGTGGAGACCGATCCGCGCTTCACCAACTATGCGTCCTTCCTGTCGAGCGACTATTTCCTGAGTGCGCTCGGCTACGACCCTGCGCAGGCGACCCGGCGTCTGGGGGATGCGCTCTATGAGCAGAAGCTCATCACCGACCAATTGGTGGCGCAGGCAGGAGTCGGCCGACTTGCGGGCTATGCCGACAATGAGGATCAGTATCGCACGCTGATGGACAATGGCATTCATTATGCCAAGGCGTTCAATCTCGCACCCGGCGTCGCGCTTTCGGCGGAGCAGATGGCGACATTGACCAGCGACATCGTGCTGCTGGTCGCAACGCTCGTTCAGACGCCCAGCGGCCCACAGACCGTCCTTGCGCCGCGCGTCTACCTGTCGCAGATATCGCAACGCGATCTTACCACCGGCGGCGCTGTCATCGCTGCTGATAATATTCAGCTGAGAGCTGCCGATAAACTCGCCAATAGCGGCGTAATTCGCGCGAGCGACAGCGCCTTGCTGACCGGAACCGACATCGCCAATAGCGGGCGGCTCGATTTGGGGCAGCGGGGTGTCGTTTCTGCGGCGAACGACTTCGTCAACAGCGGCGCGGGCAGTATCAGCGGGGGGGACGTTACCCTTGCAGCGGGACGTGACCTTCGCCTGGATGCCGCCGAGACGACAAGCCGTACCGCCACCGCATTTGGCGGGGGCAGCAGCTGGGCAAGCATGACCAGCCAGGCGACCGGCTCCGTCATTGCGAGCGGCAACCTCGTCATGCAGGCTGGCCGGGATCTTGCCTTGCAAGGGTCCCAAGTGGCGGCGGCCGGCGATGCCCTCCTGATGGCAGGTCGCGATCTCAGCGTTGCGGCCGTCGCACAGAGCAGCGAAGCTGAGTCCAGTTTTCGCTACTCCAAGAAAAATTACGGGACGCAGAGCAGCGAGAGCACCACCCATCTGGGGGCGCTGGTCGAGGCGGGCGGTGCGCTTACCCTCAGCGCTGGCAGCGGCATCAGCGTGACAGGCTCGGAGCTTGGCGCGGGCAGCGACCTGCTGCTGGCGGCCGGCGCGGGTGGGATCGACCTGAGCAGCGTGATCGACAGCAGGAGCGGCAGCGAAGCCGGCCGGGCTGGCAAAACCCGCTACCGGCAGGACACCGACAGTCAGAACAATTTGCTGAGCCAGTTGCAGGCTGGAGGAGATATTACCCTCTCGACGCTGGGTGATGTCAGCGTCAAGGGCGCCGCGGTTGAAGCGGGCGGGCTGCTGGCGGTGAACGCGGCCGGCATCGCGATTGAAGGCGTCACGGACCGGACAACAGATGAAGGCCAGACGGTCGTCAAGAAGTCGGGGCTGCTTTCATCGAAGAAGACGACGACCAGCTGGGATCGGTCGAATGAGACCGTGGTGGCGTCCACTCTCTCGGGCGATCGGGTCGACCTGTCCGCCACGGGCGACATTTCGGTCGCCGGCTCCAATGTCGTTGCGTCCAACGGCATTGCTATCGGCGCGGGCGGTGCGATCGACATCGGCACGCTGACCGAGACCGATAGCGAGAGCCAGTCGGTCAAGATCAAGAAATCGGGACTGTCGCTGAGCGGCGGCGGTCTGTTCCTCGGCGTGGCCAAGTCACGCACCGATGTGGACAGCACGACCGTGACCCAGGTCGGTTCGCTTGTCGGCTCGGAGCAGGGCGATGTCACCCTCGACGCCGGCAAGGCACTGACCGTCACAGGCAGCCAGGTGGTGGGCACCGGCCTCACCCGCCTGTCGGGTGAGAGCGTCACCATCCAGAATGCGCTGGACCAGTTCGACAGCGAGACGCGCAGCAAATCGTCGAGCTTCGGGGTGAGTGTTGGGGTCAATAATTCGGTGCTGTCGGGCGCACAGACCGTCACCGACATGGCCGGCATCATCGGCGCCGGTGCCTCCAACGACCGCACCAAGGCGGTTGCGGCGCTGGCCGGGGGGCTGGCGGCCTATAATGCGGGCGACGAATTTCTGGGCGCGCTCGATGCCGCCAAGGGCGATCCCGCCAAGGCATTGCGCAGCCTGACCAGCGTCGATGTTACATTGGGCATATCCAAGAGCAAATCCAGCAGCCAGACCCATGACGAAACGGTCGTTGGCAGCCAGATCGCCGGCCGCGACATAGAGATCATCGCCGATGACGCTGGCGCGGCTTCCACCATCCGGGTGCAGGGCAGTCAGGTAAATGCGCTGGGGGACCTCACACTCTCCGCGCCCGGTGCGATCACGCTGCAGTCGGCAGTCGAAACCGACACTATGGCGTCGCGGAACAAAAGCTCCGGTTTCAGCGCGGGCGTGCAGTTCGGCCTGAGCGGCGGGCCGGTCTCTCCGGTGGCGTCCGCCAATGTCGCCAGCGGCAAAGCCTCGGGCACCGATGTCACGCATATCGAAAGCATCCTGTCGGCGGGGGGCACAGCGCGGGTGGCGACACCCGACGCACTGACGCTAAAGGGCGCGACGCTTGGCGGCGAGCGGGTGGAGATTGCAGCGGGATCGTTGTCGATCGAGAGTGAGCAGGACAGTTCCACCTATCGCTCCAGCCAGAGCGCGGTGGGCTTGTCGGCGAACCTTGGGGCAGGATCGCTGTCGGGCAATCTGACGCGGTCGAAACAGTCGGGCGATTTTGTAAGCGTCGCCGAACAATCGGGCATATTGGCCGGGTCTGAGGGCTTCGGCATCGTCGTGCGCGGCGCGACCGATCTTAAAGGGGCGGTGATCGCGAGCGGCGCGGATGCGGAGCGCAACCGGCTCGAGACCGGAACGCTGAGCGCGAGCGACATCGTCAATCGCGAGCGTTATTCGGCCAGTTCGCTCAGCGTTGGCGGGGGCATAGGCGGGATCGGCACGGACAAGGATGGCCGGGCGTCGGCCGGCGAGGGCAAGGAGCCCGGCAGCGATCTTCCCGGCCTCAAGATCAAGGGCCTCGGCACGGTAAGCGCGACGATCCCGGTGGCGCTGAGCGCATCGGGCCAGCAGTCGGGCACGACCCGGTCGGCGATTGCGCCAGGCACGATCCTGATCGGCAGCGGCGACGCGGCGAGCCTGGCGACAGCACAAGGCATCAGCCGCGACACGGACGGCGCCAATGCCGGCGCGCTCACGCGCCAGTTCGACGAGGCAAAGCGCGAAGAGATCGCGCAGGGCTTTCAGGCGGCGCAGACGCTGGTGGCGGAAACCGGCAGCTTCCTCGCCAACCGGGCGGAGGAGCAGGCGCGCAAGAAACAGCAGGCAGAGGAGAAGGAGGAGGAGGCGCGCAAAGCGCAGCGTGCGGGCGACGAGACGGCTGCCGCCCGGTTGCGCGCGGAGGCCGCTGAGCTCAATCGGCAGGCGGCGGAGATCGACCGGCTATGGGGTGGCGGTGGCCCGGGCAATATCGTGCTGACCGCGCTTGCGGGCGCGGCAGGCGGCAATGTGACGGGATCGACCACCGCCTTTGCCAGATCCGCCGCCGTCAATGTATTGCAGAGCTATGCGACACAGGTCGCGAAGCTGATTGCCGAC
>DAMDPH010000006.1:0-13766 GCA_032082785.1 Sphingobium sp.
CCGCTTGCGCCGGGCGAGCGTGTCGGTAAGGCCGATGCGCCACATGCGCCGCAAGACCCAGCCGAGCTGCGCGCGCTGGGGCGGCACCCATTCGCTGACCCGCGCATCCGCCGCCCAGGCAAAGCGCGCGCCGCAATCGCGCAGCCGGGTGAGGAAATCCATATCCTCCCCCCCGCTGCGGTTGAAACGGGGATCGAACCAGGGCGCCTCCAGCGCCTCCAGCGCGGTGCGGGTGACGAGCAGATTGTTGCTCGCCCACAGCATGTCGGTGTCGCCCGACGCGCGTTCTTCGGGACGGAAGACCAGGCTTTGCTGCGCCCAGCGCGGCGGGCGGCCGACGAAATGCGGATCGACCGGCCCGGCGACGGCATCGGCGAGCGTCTGCGCCTGAACCGACAGCAGCGCCTCCAGCCATTCGGGCTGGGGCCATTCATCATCGTCGATCATCGCCAGCAGCCGCATCGCCGGATCGGCCAGCGCCCGCTCGACAATGGCGTTGCGGACGGCGCAGAGGCCGGGCGTCGGCACGATCAGCACCGCGACGGGGAGGGTAAAGCCGGCCTGCCGCAGCGCCGCCACCACCGCCGCGCCTTCCTGCCCCTGCGCATCATTGTCGGCGACCAGCAGCTGGACATCGTCGCGCGCGACGTCGCGGTCGAGCGTCTCCAGCAGGTGGCGCAGCTCGGCCGGGCGGCGGAAGGTGGGGATGGCGATCCAGATCGGCCGTCCCGTCCAGCTCATGGCGCGGCCGGCTGCATCGGCGCGGGACCGGCGCGCCGGCCCTTGTGCAGCCGCTTGATGATGCGATGGCCCTGCACCTCGACCAGATGATAGCTTGCCCAGCAGAGCAGCCAGGTCGCCGCCAGCATCCCGGCGATGAACAGCCCGTCCCAGCCGGTCAGGCCATGGCGATGAGCGATGCCCATCGCGCGGGCGGCGACGTCGCGGACGAGCGGATGCCAGAGATAGATGGAATAGCTGATGAGGCCGAGATGGAAGCTCAGTGGATTGGCCATGACTGCCCGTGCCGTGGGACCGTCATAATAGCAGGTCAGCACCAGCGCCGGCATCAGCGCCACCACCAGCAGGTCGGCGTCCGGCAGCATCAGCGCCAGCGCGATCGCGCCGCAGCTCATCGCAAAGCCGCCCGGCCGGTCCAGCAGCCGCCGGCACCAGTCCCGATCGGCGCAGCGATAGCTCAATATGCCGAGCGAAAAGCCGGCGAGGCAGCGCAGCAGCGTCAGCACGCTGTCGCTGTCATTGACGTCGAGCGGTCCGCTGGAGCCGAGGCCAGATCCCGCCACCAGCGCCAGCAGCGCCAGCGCCAGCACGCCCTGCGCCCAGGCAAGGCGCGAAAAGGCGAGCAGGGCGATCAGCGGGTAGAGGAGATAGGCGGCGACTTCGGTGCTGACCGACCAGCTGTTGCCGGCGATGGGCTGCGTGCCCCAGCCCCAGCTCTGCACCATGAAGAGGTTGCTCAGGAGGTTGGGCGCGTCGAGCGCGATGCTCTGGCTGCCCGAGACGTTGAGCAGGATGCGCGCGGCGAACACGGCGGTGACCACGAAATGAAGCGGCCATACCCGCGCGGCGCGGTTGATGAGGAAATCGACATAGCTGGCGCGGCCGAGATGGCCGACCACCCGGTCATGATAGCCCACCGATATGACGAAGCCGCTCAGGATGAAAAACAGGTCCACCGCCAGATAGGCGCGGTTGAACAGCGGAATGGCATAGTCGGCAAAGGCCGGATTATGCGGGATATGATAGAGCAGGACCGAAACCGCGGCGATGCCGCGAAGCCCGGTGAGCGAGGCTATTCTCATGCGGAAAGGCTCCTTGCCGGCGGGGCGGCGTCGAAGGCGGCGGCGAGCGCGTCCCAAAAGGGCTTGCGCTGCATCTGCCCGTCGAGCGGCAGGCCGCGCGACAATTGCCCGTCCGGCCATTTATAATCGGGATAGTTGGACAGCCAGCTATAGCGGTCCGACAGGCCCCAGCAGAGCACCGAGCGGGTCGCGCGATTGTCCAGCGCCACGTCGAGGAAGGAACGGGCAATGGCGGCGACTTCGCGGTCGCGCTTGTCGGGATTGGGCGGGCCGCCCCGGTCGGCAATGTCGAATTCCGTGATCGCCAGCGACACGCCATAGCCGGCCAGCTGATCGAGAAAATGCGCGAATTGCCGCTCGTTGAACGGCTCGCGATAGGGTTTGAGATGCCCCTGAACGCCGATGGCGTCGACCGGCACATTGCGGCTCTTCAACCGATCGAGCAGCTTGAGCATGGCGGAGCGCCGCCGCTCGCAGCGGGGCGAGTCATGCTCCAGGCCATAATCGGAGAGATAGAGGGTGGCACCCGGATCGGTTTCGCGCGCCTTGTGAAAGGCAAGGTCGATATATTCCTCGCCCATCGCCTTCCACCAGCAGCTTTCCATCCGCATGCCGTCGGCGCGGCCCTGATTGGGTTCAAGCGGTTCGTTCACCACATCCCATTCGGTGATCCGCCCGGCATAGCGCGGCATGGCGGCGTCGATATAGCTGGTCATCAGCCGCTCGCGTTCCGCCAGCTTCGCGCCCTTGAGCGCGGGGTCGAGCCATTTGGGATTGGCGGTGTACCAGACCAGCGCGTGGCCGCGCACCGCCATCCGATGCTTGGCGGCGAAGGCGACGATCTGGTCCGCGCCGCTGAAGTCGAACCGGCCGGGCTTTGGCTCGGTCGTGCCGCGCTTCAGCTCATATTCCTCCACCAATATGTCGCATTCGCGGGCGACGGCGGCGGCATAGGCGGCATCTTCACGTAGCAGGCGCGACTTGACCGCCGCGCCGAAATGGCGGCCCGATCGGCGGGCATGAGCGGCAAGGCCCTGCGTCGGTGTAGTCGCCAGCGCGGTGGCGGGCAGGCTTGCGGCAAGGCCGGCCGCGCCGGTCAGGAAATCGCGCCGCCTCATGCCCGTGACCTCCCGCCGAGCAGGCCGGTAAAGTCGATCCAGCGGTCGCACATCCGGCGATAGACATCGTCGGGCAGGATGATCTGGAACAGCACCGTCACCGCCAGGCGCGGCCCGAAACAGCCGTGCATCAGCGCACGGACATAATAGCCGAGCGCGCGCGAAGGGCTGGTCGGCCACAGGCTTTTCGCCGCATGCCAGCCCATATAGGCAATGAAGGCGCGGCCCGATATGTGCGGGCGCAGGTCGCGCAGCCAGCCGAGGCTGCCGATGCTGCCGCGCACATGCGACAGGCGCGCTTCGGCGGTGCGGTCGGCCCAGATGGTGCCGGGTCGCGCCGCCATGCGGAAACGCGCGCCCGCCAGCGACAGGCGCACGGCAAAATCGGTATCGTCGCCAAAGCGGACATCCTCCCGATAGCCGACCTGCAGCGCCAGCGTTCGCCGCAGCGCGAGGCTGCTGGTCTGGATGAAGCCCCGGTCGCACATCAGATACCGGTCGATCGTCTCATCCTGTGCGATGGCGCGATGGGGTTTGAGAAAACTGCGCCCGCGCCCGCGATCGGCCATCACCTGCCCATAGGCGACGATATTCTCATCCTCCTGCAACAAGGGGAGGAGGTCGGCGAGATGATGGGGCAGGAACCGGTCGTCGCAGTCGAGAAAGGCGACATAGGTGCCGCGCGCTGCCTCCACGCCTGCGTTACGCGCCGCCGCCGCGCCCCGGTTGGGCTGCGACAGGACGCGCAGGCGCGGATCGGCGATTGCCGCAAGGGCAGCCTCCGTCCCGTCGGTCGATCCGTCCACGACCACGATCACCTCGAGAAAGGCGATGCTCTGGTCGAGCGCGGAGCGCACCGCGTCCACCACCGCCTCACGCCGCTGATAGGTGGGGATGACCACCGAAAAGAGGGGAGAGGCCGCTTCCTGCTGGAGCAGGGAGGGAGGTTGCCAGGCCGACATCACGGAAGGGCTCCGCTGCCGGCCGGCTCCGCGCGGCCGAAGCGCAGCACGAAGCCGTTGACGAGGGAACGGTAGAAGGATTTGGGGAGGTAGGATCGCAGCAATTGCCGCGCCACCACCTTGGGCGGCACGCCGCCGGCCACCAGCCCCAGCATTAAATCGCGAATGGCGGTCCAGGGGCGGATCGGCGCCATATGATAGGCCAGCACCGTCGCGCGATAGCCGCGCCGGGCGCGGTCGGTCAGCATATGGCCGCACCGTTCAAGCCAGTCGAGCGAGGTTTCATAGCCGCGCACATAGGATGTCCGTCCCGCCTCGGTCGCGTCGAGCCAGATGGTGAGCGGCTGGTCGATCATGCGGAAACGCGCCCCGGCGCCCTGCAAGCGGACGCAGAAGTCGAGATCCTGCCCCTTTTTCAGCGCCGGGTCGAACAGCACCCGCTGCGCCATGGGGGTGGGAACGACCATCGTCGACGTCTGCATGAACTGGTTCGCGCAGAAGAGATATTCGCCGACATCCTCGCCCTCGCGAATGCCGCGGTCGGGGCGGACCCAATAGCGGTCGACGCCGCGATCCACCTTCATGCGCGAATAGAGCACGCTCTGCCCGTCATCCTGCGCCAGCGCGGCGGCCATGATGGAGAGCTTGCCCGGCAGGAACAGATCGTCGGAATCGAGGAAAGCGATATAGCGGCCGCGCGCCGCCTCTATGCCCCGGTTGCGGGCCGCGCCGCCGCCGGCATTGTCCTGCCGGATGAAGCGGATGCGCGGGTCGCCGATGGCATCCACCACCGGTTGCGGATGGTCGCGCGATCCGTCGTCGACGACGATGATCTCAAAATCGGTGAAATCCTGATCGCGCACCGACTGGATCGTCTGCTCGACCAGATGGGCGCGGTTGTAGAGGGGAATGACGACGGAAAAGAAGGGGGCGTGCATCATGCGCCGTGCACCTTTCGATATTCTTCATAATGGACACCGGCGAGGCCGGCGATCTTGCCGGCCGCGCGATATAATTTGCCGAGCCGCTCGACGCGCTTGCCGCGATCGAGGGTTAGGAGCGGGCCGAGCGCGCCGACCAGCAGTCCGCCGGCAATGCGCGGGGCTTCGCCGGCCAGCGCGCGCAGCCGGCCATGCTGGCCCCGCTCGACCATCATGTCGGTCATGCCGACGCGATAGCCGCGCATCAGCAGCCATTTGGCGGTGACGCGGCTGGCGGGAATCAGTTCGGTGACGACCGCATCCTCCGCCCAGGCGAAGTGATGGCCGGCGGCGGCCATGCGGGTGAAAAGCTGTTTGTCCGACCCGCCGGTGAGCGCCATCCGCTCGTCAAAGGGGCGGCCGACGCGCGCAGCAGGACATTGGCGGTGCTGTCGACCAGCGCCACCGGGCCTGACTGGCCGCGCGTCTTTGGCTGGAGCAGGGGATGACGCTGGGCCCAGGCGGCAGCGCCGGCGCCGTCGGCATCATGCTCCATCTCGCGCAGCACCGCGCCGCCGACGACATCGACGCGCCAGCGTTCGGCGGCTTCGACCAGCGCGTCGATCCAGTGCGGCGCGGCGGCCTCATCATCGTCGAGCATGGCGATATGATCGATGCCGGCCCGCGCCAGCGCCGCCTGCGTCAGCGCGTTGCGGACGAGGGGGATGCCCCGTTCGCGTACCAGCAGCGCCTCGATCGGCCAGCGATAGCCCTGTGCCGCCAGTGCCTGCACCACGGCAAGCCCCTGCTGCCCGGCGGCGTCATTGTCGGCGACCAGAATGCTGATGCGATGCCGCGTATTCAGCGCCGCGAGCGAGTCGAGCGTGCGGCGCAGCCCCTGCGGCCGGTTGCAGGTGGCGATGCAGATGACGATGTCAGCCATGAGCCGGCTCCCCCTTGTCGAGATGGCGCCGCCGCCAGGCGGGGCGCGGATTGTCCTTGAAGGTGGCATGGGCCACCGCGATGGCGGCGAGGAAGATCACCCACACCTGCCGGTCCTTGTCGAAGAAGGAGGTTTCGAGCAGATTCTGGTAGAGAACGAAGACCCAGATGGCGAAGGCGGGCACCATCAGCCGCCTATTTTCCCGCCGCGCTCCGGTGAGGAACCACCAGGCCGGCAGCAGCAGGAAGGTGAGGATCAGCATGATGAGGCCCAAGGGGCCGGTCGTCACCAGAATCTCCAGATAGCCATTATGGGAATGGGCGGTGAGCAGCTGAAACTGCTGGTTCAGATAATCATGGGCGGGGCTGTGCGCGCCGACCTGCCAGAAGCCGCCAAAGCCCGCGCCCAGGAACGGATGGTCGCGCAGATACGCGAGATCCACTTCCCAGATGGAGACGCGGCCGGTGAAGCTGGTCGGATCGGCGAAGATGCGCTCGACCACCGGCTGATAGGCGACATAGAGCCACAGCACCCCCACCATGCCCGCCGCCACCATCAGCAGCAGCAGGGCGCGTTTCTGCGTCGAATCGCTTAGCGCCCGATAGACGGCGCAGACGCCCAATATGGCGAAGCTGAGCGCCAGCGACGTCTTGCTCTTGGTGCCGATGACGAAGATGAAGGCCATCGCCGAGAACAGGCCATAATACCATTTTTTAAGGTCGATCCAGGCGTTGACCGTCACCATGAAGGTCAGCGCCATGACCGCGCCGGCGATATTCTTATGGAAGAAAAAGCCGCGCCATGCGCCGATCAGCGCCTTGTCGCTTTCGGTCGGCGGGTGGACCGCTGCGGAGGTGAGCGGGAGCGAAACCCAGCAGATGATGAGCGACAGTATCAGCGCGTAGCGCAGCGCCTGCATCAGCCGCTCCGGCCCCATCAGCGTCAGCGCGCTGAAGGTGATGTAGATCACGATCAGCTGCTGCATCGCCCGCTTGAACGACACGAAGGGATCGACGCCCCAGGTGCAGGTGAGGAAGAACCAGGCCAGCATGATCGCCAGCGGCCAGAGGGTGAAGCGATAATGGGGCGCGTTGCGGCGGAGCAGCTGCACGCCGGTCAGCAGCATCGCGAAGCCGATGAACAGCGCCTGTTTGAAGATGTCCGACCCGTCATTATTCTGCGCCATCGCCACCAGTTCATCCTGATTGCGCTCGGCGAAGGGCTGCTGGCCGATGAAGACCAGCATGAGGAAGGTGAAATAGAGGATCTGCGCCACCAGCGCGAGGCGCACGCCCTGCGCCGGCTGTGCGAGGGGGGCGGCGGGCGCTGGGGCGAAACGGCGGTGCCAGGTGGTGGCCATGGTCAGCGCACCTCCCGCTCGGCGCGCCAGCGGCGGTCGAGATTCCAGATGCCGAGCATCATCACCAGTTGCGACAGCACGACGCCGGCGATGGAGAAGATCGGCGCCGCCCAGAGCGTCAGCAGCGTCACCGCGACGATGCCGACGCCGCAGCTGCGCAGGCTTTGCGCGGCGAGCGGACGGAAGGCGCGGCGGGCCTGGGTCATGACGCTCATCGGCGTCTGAATGCACTGGACCAGCGAAAGCAGCGCGCACAGCCCCACCGCCGTCACCACCAGCCGATAATCGAGCGTGGGATTGAGCAGCATCTGCGGCACGGCATAGAGAAGGATCGCCGCCAGCGCGCAGGTGGCGAGCCACAGCACGATCAGCGCGCCCATGAACAGACGCTCCGACCGGATCGCGCCGTCATGATCGCCGCGCGCGACGGCGCGGGTCATGCGCGGCCGCTCCAGCTGGGTGAGGGCGGTGATGCACACATTGACCGGGCGGAAGAAGAGCATGCCGACCGCGATCGGCGCAAAGGCGGTCGGGCCGGCGAGCAGGGTGACCGCATAGCTGTGCGCGTTGGAGGTCGCCTCCGTCGACAGCACGCCGACCAGCGTCCAGGCGGACTGGTCGCGCCACACCGGCCGATAGTGGCCGAGCGCGCGCAGCGGGTTCATCGCGACATGGCGGCGCAGGAAGGCGGTGCCGAAGGGCAGCAGCCCGGCAAGGCTCGCCGCCACCAGCATCGCGCCGATGCCGGGCAGATGCGCGCCGGTGCGGATGGCGATCAGCAGCCCGGCGAGGATGGTGGCGCTATAGGCGAAATCCGACCGCGCGGCGCGCGCGGGGCTGTGATGGGCATAGGCATTGGACCGGCCGAACCAGCGAATGAGCGAGAGCATCCCCGCCGCCCCGAACAGGGCAGCGGCCGCCGGCGAGGCGGTGGCCCAGGCGATGGCGGCGCAGATCAGCCCCTGGCTCCCCGCCAGCAGCAGGTTGACCGGGAAGAAAAAGGCATGCGCCCCGCTCTCCACCGCATCCTCCTGGTTCACCATGATCGTATAGGGCGTCGACACCAGCGCGTTGGACAGGCTGTAGCCGAACTGGATGATGACCAGCAGGAAGGCGAGCACGCCGATCGCGCTCGTCTCCAGATGATGGATGGAGAAAAGCTGGATCAGCAAATGGCTGACCGACACCAGCGCGGAGGAGAAGCTCGCCAGCCCGAACCGGCCGAACAGGGCGCCAAGGGTGCGGACGCGGCCGGCGGCCGCCTGCGCTTCAGCCATGGCGATGTTTCCAGATCAGCCAGAGCGCATGTGGGTTGGTGGTGAGGTAGCGCCAGGCGAGCTGGCGCGGCCGGGTAGCCATGCGGTGCAGCCATTCAAAGCCCGACTGCTGCATCCATAGCGGCGCGCGCGGATAATCCCCCGTCACATAGTTGAACAGGCCGCCGCAGGTGACGACCCAGCCGACCTTCAGCCGGTCGCGGTTGCGCACGCAAAAGGCCTGCTCGCGCGGCTTGCCGGTGCCGACCCACAGGATATCGGGCGCGGCGGCGTTGATCTCGTCGATCACCGCCGTTTCTTCCTCCGGCGTCCAGAAGCCGTTGCGCCGGCCGGCGATGTGGAGCGCCGGGGCGATGGTGCGGATGCGGCGGGCGCATTCGGCGTTCACCTTCTCCTCGCCGCCCAGCAGGAAATAGCTGACCCGCGCTTCGGCGGCCGGGTGCAGGCTGTCCATGAACATGTCGGTGGTGCTGGACCGGTCGGCGATGGCGGGGCCGCCGAACCAGCTCGACGCCATGACGACGATCTGGCCATCGGCATGGATGAGGTCCGCTTCGGCAAGGTTCGCGCGAAAGTCGGGATCGGTCGCGTTCATCGACAGGCCCTGACCATTGCAGTCGAACACCAGAAAGGGGGACTGGCCGAGCGTGCGTCGCAGCGGCGCTTCGGCCAGCATCCGCTCGATCAGCCCGGCGAGCGACAGGGTAGAGACCGGGATGCCGCCGACCATGGCGACAGGTTCCCGCTCCGTCTGCGTGGCCGGCGGGGTCGAGTGGCGCGGCGAGAGGGCCTGTTCCAGGCTCATGCGATCACCGTCCCGGCGATGGGCACGCCATGTTTGTCGAGATCGTCGATCACCCGACGCATGTCGGCAATGGCCGTGCCGCCGCGACGGGCGACCAGCGTCACCGCGTCGAAGCCCGCAAGCATGCTGCCGAACGGCGTCTGCTCGCCGCGTCGCTCGGCCAGCGAGAAGAGCATCGACATGCCGGTGAGGCCCCAGCCGGCGACGGTGTCGGCGAGCGGGCCGCGCGTCACCAGGCTGGCGGCGCTGCCCGAGGCCCGGCCGGCGGTCATCAGCCACAGCCCTTCTATGGCAGTCTGCGCGGCCGGGAGCAGCGTGGCGCTGCCCATCAGCTGTTCGGCAAGGCCGGTCTTGTTGGCGACGCGGAACAGCCGGTCGAGCGCGGGGCGGCCCATATCGACATCGACCAGCATCGTCTGTCCGTCCATCTGCGCCAGCACGACGGCGAGGTTGGCGGCAAGGATCGCCGCCTCATCGCCGGCATCGACCGACAGGATGGCGAGTCGCAAGGCGCTGCCGTCGCCCTCTTTCGCGGCGGCGCGCATGCGGGCGCGGATGGTGCGGACCTTCGCCGCATAGGGATCGGCGGGATCGAACGCGGCGACCACCAGCGGATCGATCCGCTGGTCGCCGGCGGGCAGCAGGGCGAAGCCGCCCTGCATCGCCGTCAGCAGTCCGGCCGTCTCGGTATCGAGCAGCCCCAGCTCGACGGCGGCATCGGCAAAGCTCTGGCCGGCGGCGCGGGCATGGGCATCGACCCGGCCGGCTTCCGCTTCGGAGAGAAAGCCATGGTCGATGGCGAGCCGGCCGGCGCTCTGCCCGTCGCGGTTGCGGGGTTTGAGGCCGGCGGCTTGGGTGCCGGCGATCAGGTTCGGATGGGCACTAGCCGTGGAACGCAGTCTCATGCGGCCTCCTGACGGGAGAGGGACCAGCCGCCGCGCGCGGCGGCGGGGCGGAGTTCGGTGATGACGTCGACATCGGTGGCGCGCATGACGCCGGCAGCCGAGCGGACGCGCGGGTTGACGATTTCGGCCAGCACTACGGCCGCAATGCCGCCCACCAGGCCAAGGGCGAGGCCGCCGACCAGCCAGAGCGGCAGGTTGGGCTTTGCCGGCAGCAGCGGCACCGATGCCTCGTCCAGCGGGCTGGCATTGGGCTGCGAAATCTGGCTGCGAAGCACCGCTTCGTTGAAGCGCTGGCGCACCGTGTCATAGGTCTGGCGCGCGGCATCGACATCGCGTTGCAGCACCATCAGCTGATCCTGCACGTCGGACATGCGGATCATCCGATCCTCCTGCGAGGCCATGCTGGAGCGCAGTTCACCCTCGCGCTTGCTGGCGGCAAGGCTGTTCGCCCCCACCGCGCGGGCCTGATCGGCGCGGGCGCCGGCGAGCTTGGTCTGAAGCTCCGACAGTTGCGCATTGGCGGCCTGATAGGTCGGGTGATTGGGGCCGAGCGTCTTGCTGAGGTCGGAAACCTTGGCCGACTGGGTGGCGACCTGTTCCTGGAGGTTCTGGACGATCAGCGACCCTTCAATGTCGGACACGGTGCCGGCATGCGCCTTGCCCCGCGCGGCCGCCGCTTCCGCCTGCGCCTGCGTCAGATGATAGGACATGTTCTTGAGCTTTTCGGCCTCAAGATCCATGCGGTTGATGCCGATAATGTCATGGGCGCGCTGGAAGTCGGACAGGCGTTTTTGCGCCAGTTCGTAGCGGCGGCGAACATCGGCGGTCTGCTCGTCGAACCATTTGGCCGAGCCGCGCGCGGGCGAGGCGCGCAGTTCCACCTGCTCGCGCATGTAGATTTGCGCGGCGAGGTTGGCGACGCGGGCGGCGACCTGCGGATCGGGATCGAGATATTGGATCTGCATGACATTGCTCTGCCGGCCGCTGGTCACGATCAGACCGGCACGCACCCGCGCGGCGGCCTGTTGCAGCTTGGCGGCGGCGGGCATGTCGGCGGGCAGGGCGTCGAGAAAGCCGGCTTCCTTGGCGACGGCGTTGATCACCTTGGCGCTGCGGATCACGTCGGTCTGAGTGCCGATGATGCTGTCGACATCGACGCGGCCGCTTTCCTGGGCACTGCCGGCGGGGTCGGTCTGCGACAGGTCGAGCAGCAGCGAGGCCGTGGCAAGATATTGGCGCGGCTGGAGGAAGGCGAACAGCGCCACCAGCAGGAACAGGCTGCCGCCGATCAGCGCGGCGGTGCGCCAGCGGGCCTTGACCGCGCTGGCGAGATCGATGGGATTCATGGTCATAGTCCGTCCACTCCCCGGAGCATGGCGCGCATCTCTTCCGCCGCGCTGGGGGCGGGGGCGACAGGCGCGGGCTGTTTGGACATCAGCAGCAGAAATTGCGGAGCCAGCGTATCCTCGAACATCCAGAGGTCGCCGACCGTCTGGACGAGCGCGGGCGCCAGCAGGTTGAGCGCGCGCGCCGCCTGTTCGCCAAGGCCGGCGGTGGGGCCGAGTAGCTCGCCGGCGACGCAGACGAGCCGCTCATGCGAGACGGCCGACATTTGCGAGGCGACGACGCCCGCCATGGCGATCATCCGCCGGCTTTGGGGCGCTTCGGCGAGGGCGCGGGCGAACAGGGCATGGCTGGCGCCGCTCATCTCCGCCCAGTCCTGAAGCGCGGAGGACAGGCCCTGCGTGGCATCGACGGCGCTGATGCGGTCGCGCCCGGCGGCTTCGGCGACCAGCGCCGCCTGCATGCCGAACAGCCGCGCATGATAGGGCGAACCCATGGCGCTGCTCGCCAGCAGATCGGTCGCCTCGGCGTCGATCTCCAGCCCGGCATTCTGGGCGCAGCTTTGCAGCAGCAGCTCCAGCTCCGGCTTAGAAATGGGGCTGACCCGCTGCGGGGCGATATGGCGGCGGAGCGAGGGGTGGGCGGCGATCAGCCCGTCGACATCCCCGGCGATGCCGACCAGCACCACCTGAACCGGCGAATGGATATCGGTCAGCAGCTTCAGCAGCGTCGCGACGTCCTGCTTCGCGCCTTCGGAACGGACGCGATCATATTCGTCGATGATGAGGATGCAGCGTTGCCGCACGTCCTCCACCAGCAGGCTGGCGAAGCGCGGCACGTCGAGCTTGCCCTGCATCATGCCGCGCGCGCGCTCCTGCCCGGCGGCGGTCATCGGCAGTTCGGTGAGGAAGGGGCGGAACAGGGCGTCGAAATCCGCCTCACCGCTCGCCGAGCCATAGAGCGCGATGCAGCCGGCTTCGTCCGCCAGATCGCCGAACACGCGCGCGAGCGAGGTCTTGCCCGATCCGCGCGTGCCGAAGATGACGGCATGTTTGCGCTGCACGACGATGGCCTCGACCAGCCGTTCCAGCTCCGCATTGCGTCCGGTCAGGCCGTGGCGGTCGGTGACGGGCATGGCGGTGTTGAAGGCGGCATAGACGGAGTCCCGCCGCAGGCTGATCGGCCGCAAGGGGGCGGCCATCATGCCCATGGCGAGCGGCCGTGGCGCCTGATCCGTCTCAGGTGGCGCGCTGGGGTGGAAAGAGGGGAAGGACGGGCTTTCGACGGCGAGCGGCGGCGCGTCGGGAATGCGCCGCTGCGGCTGGTCGTCCTTACCCGATGCCAGACGGCGGGGCAGGGACAGCAGCCAGTCGAACAGGCCGCCTCCTTCCCGCCGGGGCGCGAAACCATGGTCGATAGCGGTCAAAACAGCTTCTCCCGGATGATGAGGACGTCTTCGGGCTTCACCGGATCATCGAGCGTGGCCTCGATCTCCTTGCCCTCGCGACGAACCTTGATGCGCTTGGTGGAGCCGGCGAGCGTCGGGCCGCCGGCAAGGGCCAGCGCCTGACGATAGGTCTGGCCCGGCACATAGGCGAAGGCACCCGGCTCCTGCACCTGGCCGTAGACATAGACTTTCTCCGCCGGCGGCACGAACAGGATGTCGCCCGGCTGCAAGGGCCGGCCCGCGCCCGCGCCCATGTCGGCGAGCGAGATACGTTGCGGGCCGCTGCCATCGGCCGGGGTGAGGATCACCGCATTGGCGCCCGCCGTGGTGGCGCCGCCGGCCTTCGCCAGCATCGATGCGACGCTATAGGGGCGGTCGAGCGGATAATTGCCCGCTTCGGGCACATTGCCCAGCACGGTGACGAAGCGGCTGACATATTCGGCCACCTCGACATTGACCGACGGGTTTTTGAGATAGCCGCCGCTCGCATAGCCGGAGGCGATCGCCTCGGCCAGTTGCGCGGTGGTCTTGCCGCGCGCGCTCACCGGACCGAGCAGCGCCAGCATGACGCTGCCATCTGCCGTGATGCGGGTGGTAGTGGACAGGTCCGGCTGGCCGAAGATCGAGATTTTCACCTGATCGTCCGGTCCCAGCAGATAGCCGCTGTCGCCGGCCCGGGGCGAGGGCGCGGCGGGGGCGAGGGCGGCGGCGCCGGCGGTTGCAGGGGTGGTCTGCGCCTGCGCGGCCAGCGGCGTGGCCAGCATCAGCAGGACAATGGGGGTGAGGCGTATGGGCGCTTTCACAGCTCTGGCTCCCGCTTTGAGGGTCAAAATTTCAACGAAGCCGACAGCGTCACCTGCGT
>DAMDPH010000006.1:13776-21682 GCA_032082785.1 Sphingobium sp.
CCGAAATTGGCGGCGTCGGTGTCGGTGCGGCGGACATAATGTTGACCGTCGAGCATCAGCTCGGCCCGGTCGTTGAGCTTGCGCCGCAGCGTCGCGCCAAGGCGGCGGTTGCGGTCGGCGCTGATCGAGAAGGGGCGCAGCGCAGCGTCCTGACGGAAGCGGCGCCGTTCCCAATCGGCATAAAGGCCGACGCCGGTCAGCTCGCTGATCGCGACTTCGCCTTGCAGCCGGTAATGGCTGCTGATGGCGAAACCGCTGGCGATCAGGCTGTCATTGACGATGCGGCGCTCGGTCGTGCCGGTCAGCTTGAGGCGGGGGATGATGCTGGTGGTGAGGTCCACCTTCCAGCCCAGCCCGGAATAGCTGCCGACGGCCGCCGAATCGCTTTCCACTTCAAGCCAGCGGACATCGGCGTCGATCTGGGTAAGTGGCGTGACCGCGCGCTGATAGCGCAGCGCATAGGCGTCGATGCGATTTTCGAGGCCGAGCGTGCGGCGGTCGCTGACCGTCCGCTCATGATAAGCGGTGAGCGTGCCGAAGCTGGGCTTGTGATAGCCAAGGCCGCCCCGGAAAATGTCGCTGTCCTGATCGGCATAGTCGAACTGGTCGGCGTTGCGCGTCATGTTGCGCTCATAGCCGGCGACAGGGAAGAAGCCCGGGCGCTCGCAATTCAGGTCGGCGGCCAAGGTGGTGAAGCGCTGGAGATTTTCGGTCGCCTGATTGATGTCGCCATAGTCGGCACGCTGCTGGCGATAGCTGACGCGCGGGACGAAGGAGCAGGTCGCTCCGAAGCGGATCACCCCGCGCGCTTCTGCGTCGAGGCGCAGCTTACTTCGCTGGCCTTCGGAGATGAAGCGGTCATAGCCGGCCTTGGCGCGCAGCAGCAGGTCGTGCCGGCCGACGGCGCGACCATAGTCGAGCTGGATCGAAGGGGTGATGATGATGTCGTCCACCGGCTTTTCGGCGCGGTCGTCCACCCTGTAGACATTGTCGTCGTAGAGAAGGTCGAGCCCGGCCGTCAGGTGCAGCCCCATGTCCTGCGCACGCGCCGCATCGTTCCGCGCCTGGGCGGAAGCGGGCGGAGCGCTGGCGAGGATAGCGCCGCCCAGCGCCGCCGTGACGGCCGAGCGGGGCCAGCGGTGGCGGTATGTTGCAGGCGCGCAGGGACGCGCCCGCAGTCGCAGGTAATGAGCATTAATCAAACGCATGAGTCCTTATTGCATTGCAGCAACAAGGCGGATGCTAATCGGAATTATAGGTAAAACACACTAGCGCGAATGCGGCTGGTCGCGTCAAAACAACGGCTCGTTTCATCGCGAAGACGCGCGAAAGGGCGCCGCGACGCGACGCCCCTGTCTGTTAATCTGGGAGCAAGGAAACTGATCTCGATCAGAGAATCAGATAAGCGACAATCCCTAATGCTCCGACGAAGGCGAGGATGCCCGCCCAGCGTGAAATCAACTCGATCGAATGCTCGGCCCGCTCGGCGATGGAGCGCGGCGCGGCAGCGGCGGCTTCCCGCGCGCGCGGCGACACCTCGGTCGATACCGTCTTCGAAATGCCCATCGTTGCCGCTTCGTCTGCCACGCCCATATCCCGCACTAAACCTGAACAGCTGTTAATATCGGAAAATAGGGTTCACAAAAAGTTGCCAAATACGCATTTTCCACAACGGTTCGTCGCAAAGCGATAAAAAAGGCCGGCCGATGCGGATGCACCGACCGGCCTTGGCCGTCCTCCCGCTCAGGGAGTGGGATCAGTAAGCGTTGCGGTGAACCAGCACATTCACCGTGCCGAACAATATGCCGATGTCGCGCATGAGGCTCCAGCCATGGAGATATTCCAGGTCGGCCTCGACGCGGTTGAGAATGTCACGCCGGGTTTCGGTGGCGCCACGAAAGCCGCGAATCTGTGCGAGGCCGGTGATGCCGGGCTTGAGCGCGTGGCGATGCCAATATTGACGATCGACCTGCCAGAACAGCTCATCCTCCGCGGTCGAACCCAGCGCATGGGGGCGGGGCCCGACCAGGCTCATCTCGCCGAGCAGGACATTGATGAGCTGCGGCAGTTCATCGATGCTGGTGCTGCGGATGAAGCGGCCGACGCGGGTGATGCGGTCATCGTCGCGCCGGGTCGAGGCACTGCCGGCGGTGTCGCATTGCTCGACCCGCATGGAGCGGAATTTGAGGATGTGGAACAGGCGGTTGCCGCGCCCGATCCGCTCCTGCTTGAAGAAGATGGGGCCGGGCGAGTCGAGGCGGATGGCGATGGCGACGGCGATCATCAGCGGCATGAGCAGGATGAGCACCGGCACCGTCAGCGCGATGTCGAGCAGGCGCTTCTTGGCGCGGTTGGCGAGGTTCAGGGGCCCGCGCGCCACCACCAGCGTGGGGGTTCCGCGGATATTCTGCACCGCGAGCGGCGCCATCTCGTCCAGTTCGGGGACGATGATCTCGCCCAGAATATTGCCGCCCTTGAGCATCTGCGCCCAGTCGGCCTTGCGCTCGGCAGGGCAGGAGATGACCACCCGATCGAAATCGCGCAGCAACATGCCCAGGCGATGCAGCATATAGGGGTCGTCCAGATCGGCCTTCAGCCCGACGGCGCGGGCGTCGACCATCTGCATACCGCTAACATCTTCGGGGATGGTGCCGTCGTCGACGATCAGCAGGTGCGCGAAAAGATTGTCGCCGAAATGCCGCCGCACCGCACGGACCAGCAGCATCCGCTGCGCCACCAGCAAGGTGCCGCTGCACAGCAGGCCGGTCGAGATGCCGAGGCGGGACAGATTGCCGGTGGCCTTGAGCGAAAAGACCACCAGCAGGAAGATGAGCAGCGTCGCGGCAAAGGCGGTTGCTGCGCTGCGGCACGAGGTCATCGTGTGCGTCAGGCAGCGGGGATGATAGGCCTGATTATGAAAGGCAACGATGGCATAGACCAGCATGCCGCCGGCAAGCGGCTGCCACAGATCGGCGGTCGGGGTTGGCGAAGCGGCGCGCATGCCCAGCAGGAACCCGGTCACCAGAGCGGCCAGATCGGCGAATAACAGCAGCAGGCACAGCCAGAAACGCGCATTCCGCTGAAAAGCGGCGGCGGCTGGCTGACGATAAGGTGCCCCTTCTATCGCCAGTTCAATTTTAGACATCGGCAACCCTTTTTATCGGCGTGGACGTCACAAGACGCAGCAGCCGGCGAGGGAGCCGACCGTTGACTGCGCCCTTTCAGGACATCCACTGCCTCCGGTTTTTGTTGCGGAGCAGCAGGTCATAATTGCAGCAGGGTGGCAATGAGCCTTGGGATGCTCGGACGTGCTTTTCCGACGATCCGTTGCTTAATATACGTTGATCCCGAAAGGGCGGCGCTTCGTCGCTAAGGGGTCTTACGAAGGCTAAAGCCCTGAACTGTTGATCCGTTCTGGTAGGGCTACCGAATCAAGCTCGGCAAATGGCGCATCGATGCTGCACATGCGGCAAGCCGCCGAAACCGGCCCGGCGCGCTTGCATTGGGCCGGCCGGCGGCCGATGATCCAGATCATGACGAATGAAGAATATGGTCGGGGAGAGAGGATTCGAACCTCCGGCCCCTGCCTCCCGAAGACAGTGCTCTACCAGGCTGAGCTACTCCCCGACCGTGGGCGGTTTCGCTAGGCGACCCCGCTGGGCAGGCCGCAGCCTATAGAGACGGCTTTTCGCACTGGCAAGCGGCCAATGACGCTTTTTTTTCACATTTTACAAAAGGCCCGAACGGCGGAAACTGAAGCGCTCATCGCCCGCCCGGATCACATGATCGGCAAGGCGCAGCCCAAGCGGTTGCAGCTGCCGGCGCAGCATGCGGGTGAGGGCGATGTCGGCCAGGCGCGGGGCAGGGCCTGCGGTGGGCGTTCTTAGCTGGTGCAGCGCAATCCAGCGGGCATCCTGCGCCAGAAGCTGCGCCACCGTCTCCGGCCAGTCGCTCAGGGGCAGATGATGCTGCGGCCGCCAGTACTCGTCGAGGAGGAACAGGTCGATCCGATCCATGCCTCCCGACTGCCGGTGTTACGCCGCGCCTTGCCAGCCTGGCTCCATCCATTTCGGATATAGAGGCGGGCAATCGCATCCATATTGATCGGCAACAGGCGTGCGGCGGGTGCTGGGCTATAGCGGCTTCGCCTGCTATTCGATCGCCTAAAGCCCAAGCCTCCTGAAGGGAATAGCCGCGTTGACCGTCCCCACCACCGCTCCTGCCGCCCCCCATTATGAGCAGCAATATCTCGACCTGATGCGGCATATCTGGACGCAGGGGGACGAGCGGATCGACCGCACGGGCGTCGGCACCCGTTCCATCCTCGGCGCGACCTTGCGCTTTTCGCTGGCGGAAGAGGCGGTGCCGCTGCTGACCACCAAGCGCGTCTATTGGAAGGTCGCGGCGCGGGAGATGTTGTGGTTCCTGACCGGCGACACCAATATCCGGGAGTTGGTGCGGCAGGGTGTGCATATCTGGACCGACTGGCCGCTCGATGCCTATCGCCGCGTCACCGGGGAGGCGATCGACCGCGATGCCTTTGAACGGCGGATCATCGAGGAGGAGGATTTCGCCCGGCAATGGGGCGATCTTGGCCCGGTCTATGGCGCGCAATGGGTCAACTGGCCGCGCTATGAGCCGGCCGGCGACGGGCTGTTCCGCCGCGCAGAGCAGGGCCATAACCAGATCGACGCGCTGGTCGAGGCGATCCGCACCACGCCCGGGTCGCGCCGGCTGCTGTTCACCGGATGGAATGTCGCGGAGGTCGCGCAGATGGCACTGCCGCCCTGCCATATGACCTATCAGTTTCAGGTCGCCAATGGCCGGCTGAATGGGCTGCTGTTCCAGCGCAGTTGCGATCTGGGCCTTGGCTTTGCCTTCAACATCTTCGGCCTGTCGATGCTAACGCGGATGCTGGCGCAGCAATGCGATCTGGAGCCGGGCGAGGTCGTCTGGCAGGGCGGGGACGTGCATCTCTACCTCAACCATGCGCCGCTGGTGGAGGCGCAGCTGGCGCGCACGCCGTCCGGCACACCGAAATTGCGGATTAATCGCCGGCCATCCTCTATGTTCGATTACCGAATCGAGGATTTCGAAATTGTCGATTATGCGCCGCAGGCAGCCATTTCTGCACCGGTAGCTGTATGATTTAAAAGCATATCATGCAGTTTGGTCAGCAAGGCTTGCCTTTTTGCGCTGTTGAAATATAGTAATTGCGACAAGCAATAATATTGCAATGCACAAATAGGAGTCAGGATGACCGATCAGAGCGTCGTCGGGTCCGAGGAAGGCCGAGAGGGGCGGAATCTGCCCCCGCTGCGGCTGCACGTGCCCGAGCCGCCCGCGCGGCCGGGCGAGGCGGCGGACTTCACCCATTTCGACATTCCCGCCGTTACCGCGGCGATGCGTCCGGACGAATCGGCCGCGCCCGCCGAGATGCGCGACCTGTCCTACGGGCTGGTCCGTGTGCTGGACGAGGATGGCCGCGCCCATGGCAGCTGGGATCCCAAGCTGCCGCCTGAAACGCTGCTGAAGATGCTGCGGGCGATGGCGCTGACCCGCGCCTTCGACAGCCGCATGTTCCGCGCGCAGCGGCAGGGCAAGACCAGCTTCTATATGAAGTCGACCGGCGAGGAGGCCGTGTCGATCGGCGCAACGCTGGCGCTGGCGCGGGACGATATGTGTTTCCCCAGCTATCGCCAGCAGGGCATTCTGATCGCGCGGGATTATCCGCTGATCGACATGATGAACCAGATCTACTCCAACACCGGCGACCGGTTGAAGGGGCGGCAGCTGCCGATCATGTATTCGGCGCGCGACTGGGGTTTCTTCTCCATTTCAGGCAACCTCACCACCCAATATCCGCAGGCTGTGGGCTGGGCGATGGCGAGCGCGGCCAAGGGCGACACCCGCATCGCCGCCACCTGGTGCGGCGAGGGGTCGACGGCGGAAGGCGATTTCCACAGCGCCTGCACCTTCGCCAGCGTCTATCGCGCGCCCGTCATCATGAATGTCGTCAATAATCAGTGGGCGATCAGCAGCTTCTCCGGTTTCGCCGGGGCGGAGGCGACGACCTTTGCCGCGCGCGCCATCGGCTATGGCATTGCCGGCCTGCGCGTCGACGGCAATGACGTGCTGGCGGTCTATGCCGCCACCCGCTGGGCCGCCGACCGCGCCCGCGCCAATGCCGGCCCGACGCTGATCGAACATTTCACCTACCGGGTGGAAGGGCATAGCACATCGGACGACCCGAGCGCCTATCGCTCGGCCGAGGAAAGCAGCCTCTGGCCGCTGGGCGACCCCATCGCCCGGCTCAAGCAGCATTGCATCACGCTCGGCATCTGGGACGAGGACCGGCACGCGGCGATGGACAAGGAGCTGGCCGAGCTGGTCCGCGACGCCGCCCGCGCGGCGGAGAAGAAGGGCATTTTGGGGCACGGCCTGCATCATCCGATGGAGACGCTGTTCGAGGATGTGTTCGAGGACATGCCCTGGCACCTCAAGGAACAGCAGCAGCAGATGCTGGACGAAGCGAAGGCGGCGGGACTGTGATGAGCGAAACCCTGATGGATGCGCCTGCCGAGGATATTCGGCAGATGAACATGATCCAGGCGATCAACAGCGCGCTGGATGTGATGATGGCCCGCGATCCCGATGTCGTGGTGATGGGCGAGGATGTCGGCTATTTCGGCGGCGTGTTCCGCGCCACCGCCGGCCTGCAGGAAAAGTTCGGCAAGAATCGCGTGTTCGACACGCCGATCACCGAATGCGGGATCATCGGCGTGGCGGTGGGCATGGGCGCCTATGGCTTGCGGCCGGTGCCCGAAATCCAGTTCGCCGACTATATCTACCCCGCGCTCGACCAGCTGGTGAGCGAGGCGGCGCGGCTGCGCTATCGCTCGGCGGGTGAGTTCATCGCGCCGATGACCGTGCGATCGCCTTTTGGCGGCGGCATTTTCGGCGGCCAGACGCACAGCCAGAGCCCGGAAGGCATCTTCACCCATTGTTCGGGGATCAAGACCGTCATTCCGGCGACGCCTTATGACGCCAAGGGGCTGCTGATCGCCGCGATCGAGGATAATGATCCGACGATCTTCTTCGAACCCAAGCGCATCTACAACGGCCCGTTCGACGGGCAGTATGACGCGCCCGCGCGCAGCTGGGCCGGCCATGCGGCGGCGCAGGTGCCGACCGGCTATTACAGCATCCCGCTGGGCAAGGCGCGGATCGCGCGGGACGGGGAGGCGCTGACCATCCTTTGCTACGGCACGATGGTGCATGTGGTGGAGCATGTCGTCGGCAAGCTCGGCATCGATGCCGAGATCGTCGACCTGCGCAGCCTGGTGCCGCTGGACATCGACACGATCGAGGCATCGGTGCGCAAGACCGGTCGCTGCCTGATCGTCCACGAAGCCACGCGCACCAGCGGCTTTGGCGCGGAACTGTCCGCGCTGGTGCAGGAGCGCTGCTTCTATCATCTCGAAGCGCCGATCGAGCGCGTAACCGGTTTCGACACGCCTTATCCGCACAGTCTGGAATGGGCCTATTTTCCTGGCCCGGTGCGAATCCGCGAAGCCATCAACAAGATCATGGGGGATTGACGCGTCATGGCGCTGTTCACGTTCAAGCTGCCGGACATTGGCGAAGGCATTTCGGAGGCGGAGATTGTCGCCTGGCACATCAAGGTCGGTGAGCAGGTCGAGGAAGACCAGCCCATCGCCGACATGATGACCGACAAGGCGACGGTCGAAATGGAAAGCCCGGTCACCGGCAAGGTGATACGCCTGGCCGGCGAGCCGGGCGATCAGGTCGCCATCGGCGCGATGCTGGTCGAGATCGAGACCGAAGGCGAAGAGGAAGGCGGGGCAGACACGCCCGCTGCGGCCCAGCCCGAAGCTGCGGTGGA
>DAMDPH010000006.1:21692-62086 GCA_032082785.1 Sphingobium sp.
CGCCGACGCCGGAACCCGTGGCCGCGAAGCCCGAGCCGAAGGAAGAGGCCGCACCGGCGCCTGCCGGTCGTCCGGTGCTTGCCTCGCCGGCGGTGCGGGCGCGGGCCCAGGAATTGGGGATCGACCTTGCCCAGGTGAAGACCGATGGCGAGCGCGTGCGCCATGCCGACCTCGACGCCTATCTTCTCTATGGCAGCGGGCAGGGCTATCGTCCCGCCGGCCGCGCCGCCGCGCGCCCTGACGAGCAGGTCAAGGTGATCGGCATGCGCCGCCGCATCGCCGAGAATATGGCCGCGTCGAAACGCAACATCCCGCACTTCACCTATGTCGAGGAAATCGACGTCACTGCGCTGGAAGTCATGCGCGAGCAGCTGAATGCAGGGCGGGGCGACCGGCCCAAGCTGACGATGCTGCCGCTGCTGATCACCGCCTTGTGCAAGGCGCTGCCCGACTTTCCGATGCTCAACGCCCGCTATGATGATGAGGCGGGGGTGGTGACGCGCCATGGCTCGGTACATCTGGGCATGGCGACGCAGACGGATGCCGGGCTGATGGTGCCGGTGATCCGCGACGCGCAGGATCGTAATGTGTGGCAGCTGGCGAGCGAAATCCGCCGCCTCGCCGACGCTGCGCGCAGCGGCAAGGCGCGGTCGGATGAGTTGAGCGGGTCGACGCTGACCATCACTTCGCTCGGCCCGCTGGGCGGTGTTGCGACCACGCCGGTCATCAATCGGCCGGAAGTCGCGATCATCGGTCCCAATCGCGTGATCGAGCGGCCGGTGTTCCGGGGCAAGGAGATCGTAGCGGCGAAGCTGATGAACCTGTCGATCAGCTGCGACCATCGCGTCGTCGATGGCTGGGACGCGGCGAGCTTCGTTCAGGCGGTGCGCCGCTTGCTGGAGGCGCCGGCGCTGATCTTCGCCGACTGAGACACGCTCAGGACAGGGGCGGTTGCAGCCGGTCGACGGCGCGGGCGCGGTAGCTCAGGCGACCGCTCTCGCCCGGTTCGATGCGGCTGCCCAGCGACCAGCCAATATGGGTGATGTCGGCCGTGACGGCGCGCCTCATGGCGCCCGTCGCGGTCCGCACCCATAGCTGATCGAGCCGCCCCCAATGCGCGCCGCCGTCCACCGACAGCAGCATGGCGGGATCGTCCGACTGGAGCAATGTGCCGGGCGGCAGCGGTCGGGCGAGAAACGCGCCTTGCGCCGGTCTGTCGCCGGCATGGCGCCAGTCAAGGATGATGACCAGCCGGTCGCCCGGCGTAGCCCGCTCCGCGTTCAGCAGCGTGCGCCGGGCGCGGCCGTTAAGGTCATGCGCCACCCGCTCGACATAGATACGGCTGTCGAGGTGAATGCCGGGGGTCAGCCCCGGCGCCGGATCGGCCGTGGCAAGACCGGGCGCGGCAAGCAACGGCGCGGCTCCCCCGATCAGGACGGCCGCCGCCTTCGTCGTGAATCGCCTGTCCATCCCGGCCCCTTCCTGAATGTGTAACATGCCTCATCATAGCGGCCCGGTCGCAAGCCTGAGTCAGGTCCATAACTCACACTAAAATGCTGTTTTTGCTAGTGACCTTCATGAAGTGAAAGGTCGTACTGGACCTGCTCCATGAGGTGACGAACTTCATATCCGGGTCACTAGCGCGACGCGGGCGAACATTCGGTTAAGGGCGCGTTTGCCTTCATTGCGCCGGCTCCGGCGCGCGAGGCTGCGAATGTAAATTGACGCTGTCGGGCCGCAAGTGCAGAGCGGCGGCATCAGGAAAAAAGGCGGTCCAGGCGTGCGATCCAACGATATTCAGGAGATGAACCGGCGTCGAGATCGCCTGCTGGCGTCTATCGCGCTGACATCCGGCATCGGATTGATCCTCGGCCTGCCTTTCGTGCTGCGGGCGGGAGCGGAATTTTTCCTGCCGCTGACGGCCGCGCTGGTCATCGCCATCGTGCTGGTGCCCTTTCTGGAGTGGCTGGAGCGGCATCGGCTGCCATCGGGCCTTGCGGCGCTGCTGGCGGTGATCGCCTTTCTGGTGATCGCCAATACCGCGCTGGTGCTCATCATTGTGCCGGCGACCGACTGGTTCCGCATCCTGCCGCAGCGACTGCCGCAGATTCAGGCGACGCTGGCGCCGCTGATCGACTTTTATTCGCAGCTCCAGCGATTCGTGGACGAGACATTCCAGATGCTCGTCGCCGGCCCGGTTGCCGCGGCGCAGACGGCCGTGGTCGAAACCCCACGGTCGCTGCTGCAATTCGCCGCGACCTCGGCCCCGGCGGCGATCATCCAGATGGTGTTCGCGCTGCTCGTCATCTATTTCTTCCTGGCCGGCTGGACCCGGCTGCGCCAGCGCACGATCAATTCGCGCGGCAGCTTCGATGGCGCCATGGCGGTCGCGCGGGTAATCCAGAATGTGGTCGACGCCACATCGGCCTATGTCATCACCATCGCCACCATCAACCTGTGCCTGGGGCTGGCCGTCGCCCTGGCGCTATGGCTGATCGGCATGCCGTCGCCGCTGATGTGGGGCGGCATCGTCGCGCTGCTCAACTTCATCCCCTATTTCGGCCCGATGCTGGCGGCGGTGCTGCTGGCGCTGGGCGGATTGATGGTGTTCGACGATGTGTGGCGCGCACTGCTGCCGGCGGCGTTGCAGGTGGGCTTTCATCTGGTCGAGGCGGATGTCGTGACCCCCACGGTGCTGGGACGGCGGCTCACCATGAACCCGCTGCTGATTCTCGTGTCGCTCACCTTCTGGGGCTGGGTGTGGGGGACGCCGGGGGCGCTGCTGGCGGTGCCGCTGCTCATCATCATCCAGACCGTGGTGCAGGCCGCGGGAACGCCGGATATTGCCGGTTTCCTGTTCGAACAGGGCACGCTGACCGTGCCGCGTCGCAAAGAAAATGACGAGAGTGACGAAAGTGACGCGACGGACGGTTGACAGGTCTTGCAGGGACGCATAGACGGCCCGCCACACCGAACGCGGGTGTAGCTCAGTTGGTTAGAGCGCCGGCCTGTCACGCCGGAGGTCGCGGGTTCGAGCCCCGTCACTCGCGCCACTTCTTTGCAAGGAAGTGGAAGGTGTTCCCGTCTTGGCCAGTCATGGTCGGTGCCTCGCGCCGGTCGTGAGGACGCCACCAAGTGCGGGTGTAGCTCAGTTGGTTAGAGCGCCGGCCTGTCACGCCGGAGGTCGCGGGTTCGAGCCCCGTCACTCGCGCCATTCCTGCTCATGCAGGATGGCCGGACCCGAGCGGTCCTACATCATCTCAAATATTTCTGCGCATATGCCCACTGCCTCCTAGCGAGGCATCTGCTCTTGGCCGCGTACCGTTTTGGACCCCGCCAGACAGGCTCCAGCGCATCATTCGGACCTTCAGCAGGGGATGGTGGCTCCCTAAGCCTCACATGGCCCTGTTGCACTGCGCAGCGGGCGGCAGGCGCTTCACGCTTCGGGGTGGCGCCAGCGGCCCGTCTCCATCCAGGCGAGCAGTCGCCGCAGTGGCAGAACCCAGATCCAGACGATGCCAAGGACGATATAGACCGGCAGCTGTAGCAGCATCGGCAGGCGGCCGATCATGCCCGACAAGCTGCCGACCATCAGCGCCCACAGCGCGATCAGCAGCAGGATCAGGAACATGCCCGCCGGCTTGCGCCAGCTGGGGCGGTGATAATGGCGTGGATCGATGCTCATGCCGCGCCGCCTTCGATCAATTCCACCTCGGTCAGCACCATGTCGAGCGGCAGATCCCACGGGTCCGCCGGCACCGCGTCCAGTTCCTGGATCGACCAGGCGAGGCCGATGCGCAGCGCGTCGGGATGGCGGGCGAAGGCGCGGTCATAATAGCCGCCACCCTGGCCCAGCCGGTTCATGCTGCGGTCAAAGCCGAGCAGCGGGGCGATGATGACGTCGGGCCTTGCGGGAGGGCCGTCCGGCTGCGGATGGCTTGTGCCGAACAGGCCGGGGAAAAGCTGCGCCTCCGGATCCCAGCCGAGAAAGTCCATGCTGCCGAGCCGATCCAGCACGCGCGGCAGGCAGACCTGCTTGCCCATGGCCATGAGCTGGGGAGCGAGCCGCTGCGCGGGCGCTTCCTCATCAACGCCGAAATAGAGGGCGATCGTCTGCGCCTCCGCAATGCGCGCTGCGAGCGGCGAGGGGATGACCTTGAAGGCAAGGCGATGCGCCAGCATGTCGAGCGAGGCGACAAAGGCGCGTCGCCGCTGTCGGGCGATCTTGCGCAGGCTGGTCTTGTCGCTGTCGGACGTCATGCGGCTCCTCTCTCACGTGCGGCGGCATCGCGCCTGTCGTCCGACAGGCGGCCTCGGGGTGGGCATGCTCCTATCGGTCAGTGATGGCATCGAGGGAAGGGTGACGGGACCGCCTCGGCCGTTTGCTGGAATATCCTCTGACGCCTCAACGTCAGGTGGGGACCATGTAGATCGGACCGGAATCCGCCCAGGGACAGCCCCCGTGGATGTGATTATCGCCTCAGGGATGTTCGCAAAAGCTCGTACCAGGCAGTGCCCGTCACCCTTGATTTAGGCATGGTCGCTGTCGGCGGCAAGCCTGTCGTGCAGCTTTTCTATCCGCGTTGCCAAAGCTTCGATGGCGCGGGCGGCCGGTTCGTCGTCCTCGAGCGCCAGCCGCTCCTGCCGCAGCTGCGTCTTGCTGCGCAGCTCATATAGCTCATCGGCCAGGAACAAGGCCGCGAACAGCAGCGTGCGCGTCTCGGTCAGGCCGGCGACATTGTCCTGCGCCGCGCCCGCCTTTTCCTCGATCATGCCCGCCAGCATCGCCAGATGCTCCTCCTCGCCGTCGCGGCAGCGCAGCGGATAGCGTCGGCCGGCGATTTGCAGAACGGTGTTAGCCATGTTTTTCCCCCTTTAATTCCGCAATCAGCGCATCGAGCGAGGTGAGCGCCGCCTGGGCGCTCTCCGCATCCAGGGCGGGCTTGTCCTGCGCCGGGGTCGTCTCGAGGACGCTGGCGGTCTTCTGTTCCAGCCGACTGATCGCGCGCTCCAGCGCGCCGATCGCCTGCATCATGCGGTCGCTTGCCATGCGCCAGCCTTAGCCCAACTTGCCGGCGCGCAAAAGCGGCCAGTGGTCGGCGGCGGGAGGGGCTAAGCGGCCCGCGCGGGAGCGGCGCGGTTGACGCATGGGGCTTGACGCGACAAAGGATGCGCCATCTCGATTCGTCGGCCGATCCTCGGCCGCGCAGCTGCTGGAAAGACGCCCGCTCGATGACCGTTTCCGAAAAGTCGCTCGCCAACGCCATTCGGGCGCTGTCCATGGATGCCGTGCAGGCGGCCAATAGCGGCCATCCCGGCATGCCGATGGGCATGGCCGATGTCGCTACGGTGCTGTTCAGCGATTATCTGAAATTCGATCCGGCTGCGCCCCGCTGGGCCGACCGCGACCGTTTCGTGCTGTCGGCGGGCCATGGGTCGATGCTGATCTATTCGCTGCTGCACCTGACCGGCTATGCGCGTCCCACGATCGAGGACATTCGCAATTTCCGCCAGCTGGGCTCGCCCTGCGCCGGCCATCCCGAGAATTTCGAGCTGGCCGGGGTCGAGGCGACCACCGGGCCGCTGGGTTCGGGCCTCGCCACCGCCGTCGGCATGGCGATCGCCGAACGGCATCTCAACGCCGAGTTCGGCGAGGGGCTGGTCGATCATCGCACCTGGGTGATTGCCGGCGACGGCTGCCTGATGGAAGGCGTCAATCATGAGGCGGTGGGCCTGGCCGGCCATCTCAAGCTCGGCCGGCTGAACGTCCTTTGGGACGATAACAAGATCACCATCGACGGCGCGGTCGATCTGTCGAGCAATGAGGATGTGCGTGCCCGTTATGTGGCGAGCGGCTGGCATGTCGTGTCCTGCGATGGCCATGATGTCGCCGACATTCGCCGCGCGCTGGATGAGGCGGTGGCCGATCCGCGCCCGTCGCTGATCGCCTGCGCCACCAAGATCGGCTATGGCTCGCCGAACAAGGCCGGCACCTCGGGCGTCCATGGCTCGCCGCTTGGCCATGACGAGGTGGCGGCCGCGCGCGAATTCCTGGGCTGGGCGCATGAGCCGTTCGTCATTCCCGAAGAGATCGCCGCCGCCTGGCGCGAGATCGGGGCGAAGCGCGGCGCGGGTCGCGCCGATTGGGAGGCGCGGCTTGCCGCCGATCCGCAGGGCGCGGAATTCAGCCGCCGCATGGCCGGCGATCTGCCGGATGGCTTTTCGCTCAATGCCTATATCGACAGCCTGATCGCCAACCCGCAAAAGGTCGCTACCCGCAAGGCGAGCGAGCTGGCGCTGGGCGCGGTCAACGACCTGCTGCCGGAAACGGTGGGCGGTTCGGCCGACCTTACCGGCTCCAACAACACCAAGACCAAGTCCACCGGGCCGCTGACCCGCGACGATTATGCCGGCCGCTATGTCTATTATGGCATCCGCGAATTCGGCATGGCCTGCGCGATGAACGGCATGGCGCTGCATGGCGGCGTGATCCCCTATGGCGGCACCTTCCTGGTCTTTTCCGACTATATGCGCGGCGGCATCCGCCTTGCCGCGCTTCAGCGGGCGCGGGTCATCCATGTGCTGACCCATGACTCCATCGGCCTTGGCGAGGACGGCCCGACCCACCAGCCGATCGAACATGTCATGTCGCTGCGCATGATCCCCAATCTCGACGTCTACCGCCCGGCCGATATTGTCGAGACCGCCGAATGCTGGGAACTGGCGCTCAAGGATCAGGACGGCCCGTCGGTGCTGGCGCTGACCCGCCAGAACCTGCCGCAGCTGCGGACCGAGGCGGCCGGCGAAAATCTGTGCGCGCGCGGCGGCTATCGCCTGCGCGCCGCGCAGGCCGCGCGCAAGGTAGTGCTGATCGCGACCGGCTCCGAAGTCGAGATCGCCGTCGCAACCGCGGCGCAGCTGGAAGAGCAGGGGATCGGCGCGGATGTCGTGTCGATGCCGAGCTGGGCGCATTTCGAAGCGCAGGATGCCGGCTACAAGGCCGACCTGCTGCCGGCGGAAGCGCTGTGCGTGTCGATCGAGGCGGGCACGACCTTCGGCTGGGAGCGGTATGCGACGCTGCGCTTCGGCATTGACGGCTTCGGCGCATCGGCCCCCGCGCCCGCGCTCTACGACCATTTCGGCCTTACCGCGGCCAAGATCACGCCGCAGGTGATGGCCGCACTCAACAGCTAATCGACACCTAAACCCCCAGGAGGCAGTGCAGTGGCAACGAAAGTAGCAATTAACGGTTTCGGACGCATCGGCCGCCTGGTGGCGCGCGCCATCTTGGAGCGCACCGATCATGACCTGGAACTGGTCAGCATCAACGATCTGGGCGACGCCAAGTCCAATGCCCTGCTGTTCAAGCGTGACAGCGTCCATGGCGCCTTTCCGGGCGAAGTGAGCGTCGATGGCGACGCGCTGGTCGTCGATGGCAAGCGCATTGCCGTCACCGCCGAACGCGACCCCGCCAAGCTGCCCCATGCGGCGCAGGGCGTGGACATCGCGCTGGAATGCACCGGCATTTTCGCCAGCAAGGAAAAGGCGAGCGCCCATCTGACCGCCGGCGCCAAGCGCGTCGTCATCTCCGCTCCCGCGAGCGGCGTCGACAAGACGGTGGTGTTCGGCGTCAATCATGACAGCCTGTCGGCCGACGATATCGTCATCTCCAACGCCAGCTGCACCACCAACTGCCTCGCGCCGCTGGCAAAGGTGCTGCATGACGCGATCGGTATCGAGCGTGGCTTCATGACCACGATCCACAGCTACACCAACGATCAGAATACGCTGGACCAGATCCACAAGGATATGCGTCGCGCCCGTGCCGCCGCGCTGTCGATGATCCCGACCACCACCGGCGCCGCCCGCGCCGTGGGCGAAGTGCTGCCCGCGCTCAAGGGCAAGCTGGACGGTTCGTCGGTTCGCGTGCCGACCCCCAATGTCTCGGTCGTGGACCTCAAATTCATTCCGACCCGCGACACCACGGTCGAGGAAGTCAACAGCCTGCTCAAGGCCGCGGCCGATGGTCCGATGAAGGGCGTGCTGGGCTATTCGGACGAGCCGTTGGTGTCGATCGACTATAATAGCGATCCGCGCAGCTCCACCGTCGACAGCCTGGAAACGGCGGTGATCGAGGGCAAGCTGGTGCGCGTGCTCAGCTGGTACGATAATGAGTGGGGCTTCTCCAACCGGATGATCGACACCACCGGCGTGGTCGCTAAGTTCCTGTAAGATTTGGCGGGGGGCAGGGCGACCTGCTCCCCTTTTTCCGTCATCCCAGCGAAAGCCGGGGTCTTGCCTGCTCCCTTCAAGCGGAACAGCGGCAGGATCTTCGCCTTCGCTGGGATGATCTCTGTTAGGATCAGGGAAGACGAGATGAGCAAGCCCTTCAAGACCCTCGACGATATGGGCGACATCCATGGCAAGGCCGTGCTGGTGCGCGAAGATCTGAACGTGCCGATGCAGGATGGCAGCGTCAGCGACGACACCCGTCTGCGCGCGGCGATGCCGACCATCCTGGAACTGGCGGATCGCGGCGCCAAGGTGCTGATCCTCGCCCATTTCGGCCGCCCCAAGGGGCAGAAGAACCCGGAATATTCGCTCAGCAAGATCACCCGCCCGCTCACCGCCGTGCTGGGCCGCGACGTGCAGTTCATTCCCGACTGCCAGGGGCAGGCCGCCGTCGATGGCATCGCCGTGATGCGGCCGGGCGATATCTCGATCCTGGAAAATACCCGCTTCCATGCCGGCGAGGAGCAGAATGATCCGGCGCTCGCAGAGGCGATGGCCGCGCTCGGCGACTTCTATGTGAACGACGCCTTTTCCGCCGCGCATCGCGCCCATGCCTCGACCGAGGGGCTGGCGCACAAGCTGCCGGCCTTTGCCGGTCGGTCGATGGAGAAGGAACTGGACGCCCTTCAGGCGGCGCTGGGCGAGCCGGTCAAGCCGGTCGCGGCGGTGGTCGGCGGCGCGAAAGTCTCCACCAAGCTCGACGTGCTCAACAATCTGGTGAGCAAGGTCGATCATCTCATCATCGGTGGCGGCATGGCCAACACCTTCCTGCACGCGCGCGGTGTCGATGTCGGCAAATCGCTGTGCGAGAAGGACCTGGCGGACACGGCCGAGGCGATTTTCGACAAGGCGGACGCCGCCGGTTGCACCATCCACCTGCCTTATGATGTGGTGGTCGCCAAGGAATTCGCCGCCAACCCGCCATCGGTCCGCACCTGCAATGTGCATGAGGTGGCCGCTGACGAGATGATCCTCGACGTCGGGCCGGCCGCCGTCGAGGCGCTGGGCGATGCGCTCAAAAATTGCCGTACTCTGGTGTGGAACGGCCCGCTCGGCGCGTTCGAGATGGCGCCGTTCGACAGCGCCACGGTGGCGCTGGCGAAGACGGCGGCGGCGCTCACCACCGAAGGGCAGCTGACTTCGGTCGCCGGTGGCGGTGACACGGTTGCCGCGCTGAACCATGCTGGTGTCGCGGCGGACTTCACCTTCGTGTCGACCGCCGGCGGCGCCTTCCTCGAATGGATGGAAGGCAAGGACCTGCCCGGCGTCAAGGCGCTGATGGGCTGAAGATAGCGACCGGGGATCAGCGCGGTGCGCTGGCTCCCCGGTCGAACAGCAGGAAGACCAGGGTGGCGATGCCGCCGATGGCCGCACCCGCCATCGCGCTGGCGCTCCAGCCGCCCATCGCGAAGCTCTGCGATCCGATCACCGATCCGAGCGCGCCGATCACGAACATGACGGTCATATAGGCGGCGTTGATCCGCCCGCGTGCATGGGGATCGAGCGAGAAGATCAGCTTCTGCCCCGTAATCTGGCTGATCTGCACGGCCGCATCGATCAGCACCGCCATGATGGTGAAGCCGATGAGGCTGCCCGCCGCGACGGTCCAGTCGGCGAGCAGAAAACCGCCGGCCAGCAGCAGCAGCGCGCCGAGCGAGGCCGGACGGGTCAGCCGGCGGTCGGCCAGCCAACCGGCGACCGGCGCGACCAGCGCGCCGCCAGCGCCAGCCAGCGCAAAGGCGCCGATGCCGGCATGGCCCAGCCCGAAATCATGGATCAGGCTGAGCGGCGCGGCGGTCCAGAACAGGTTGAACGCGGCGAACATCGACGCCTGATAGAAAGCGCGCATCCGCACCACCCGGTGCCGGCCAAGCTGGGCGAAGGTCGACGCCAGCACCGCGCCATAGGACAGGCCGCCCTTGGGCTGGCGCGTCGGGCAGGCGCGCAGCATCGCCACCATCACCAGCAGCATGGCGCCCGCCGACAGCAGGAAGATGGCGCGCCAGCCAAGTGTCCCGGCAACGAAATTGGCGACCGGCCGGGCCAGCATGATCCCGAACAGCAGCCCGCTCATCACCGTGCCGACGACGCGCCCCTGCCGCTCGGGCCGGGCAAGATGAGAGGCGAGCGGCACCAGCACTTGCGCGCCCGTGGCGCCCAGCCCGGTCAGGATCGAGGCGATGAGGAAGCTCGCCGGCCCTTGCGACAGGGCGATGGCGATGCAGCCGAAAATGGTGCAGATCAGCGATATCAGCACCATGCGGCGGTTCTCGAACAGATCCGCCAGCGGCACCACCAGGATCAGGCCGACGCCATAGCCGAGCTGCGTCAATGTCGTGATTACGCCCGCCAGCCCGGGCGACATGCCGATTTCCGGCCCGATCACGTCGATCAGCGTCTGCGCATAATAGAGGTTGGCGACGATCACCCCGCAGGCGGTCGCCATGAGCAGGATGGTGAAGCGGGTCAGCCCGATATCGGGTGCGGAGAGGGTCGTGCTGGACATGCGCGTCCTAATGGGTTGTCGCCCGCAACCTTTCAACCGAAAATCGCCCTCCCGTTCGCTGCCGCATCATCGTTGGTTGGCTCTGAAATCAGCCTCTTCCTGCGTAGTAACGCCTAGTTTTTCGCGCCTGCACACATACTGGCGACGGGGAAGGGCGGTCGGTCGAGCGGCAGGGCCGATGTTTCTTGCGGTGCCGCAATGGACTGGCTAACAGCGGGGGTCTGGAAGATGCTGCGGCCGGCCTTCCGGCCTTCATTCCGCCGCGCTTCGACCCGGACAAAGACGGCCGCGGCCTCCTGCCGCCGCCCATGATTTTCGCGCCGCCGTCCGGCGAGCGCCTCAAGAGAAGGTATGTGCAGATGCTGGATCAGGAAATGACCGCCAAGATCGCTCAGGGCAATGGCTTCATCGCCGCGCTCGACCAGAGCGGCGGTTCGACGCCCAAGGCGCTCAAGGGCTATGGCATCGAGGAAGGCGCCTGGACGTCCGAAGAGGAAATGTTCGGCCTGATCCATGACATGCGCGCGCGCATCATGACCTCGCCCGCTTTTTCGGGCGACAAGGTCATTGGCGCCATCCTGTTCGAGCGGACGATGGACGGCGAGGCCGGCGGCAAGCCGGTGCCCCAGCTGCTGATCGAACGCGGCGTCGTGCCCTTCATCAAGATCGACAAGGGTCTGGAAGCCGAAGCCAATGGCGTCCAGATGATGAAGCCGATGCCCGAGCTGGACAGCCTGCTCAAGCGCGCCAAGGCACTGGGCGTGTTCGGCACCAAGGAACGGTCGGTCATCAACCTCGCCAATCGCGAGGGCATTGCCGCCGTGGTGAACCAGCAGTTCGCGATTGGCCGCCAGGTGCTGGCCGCCGGCCTGATGCCGATCATCGAACCGGAAGTGAACATCAAGTCGCCCGAGCGGGACGGCGCGGACCGCATCCTGCTGGAGGAAATCCTTTCCAACCTCGCCGCCATGCCCGGCGACGACAAGGTGATGCTCAAATTGTCGCTGCCCGCCCAGCCCGCCCTGTTCGATCCGCTGATCGATCATCCCCGCGTGCTGCGCGTCGTGGCGCTGTCGGGCGGGTTCAGCCGGACCGAGGCCTGTGCCGAGCTGGCGAAGAATCGTGGCATTATCGCCAGCTTCAGCCGTGCGCTGCTGAACGACCTGCGCCATCAGATGAGCGACGCGGAATTTGACGCGGCGCTGGGTGAGGCGATCGACGAGATACACGCCGCCTCGACCGCCAAGGCGGCGGTGCCGGCCTGATCGTGATAACAGCCCGCCGGTCATCCGCCGGCGGGCTGGTCATGCCATCTTCCGCGCGGCCTTCCGATGCTTTAGGACGCGCCCATGACCGACTTTACCGATGACGAGCTGAAACTCGACCCGACCTTCGCCGATCAGTTCGACCGCGGCTTTCGGCCGCGCTGCCAGCTTTATCTCCTGTCGCCGCCCGCCATCGACGCGGCCTTTGCCGACCGGCTCGCCGCGGCGCTCGACGGCGGCAATGTCGCGGCCTTCCAGCTGCGGCTGAAGGGGATAGACGATCATACCATCGCCCGCGCGGCCGAGCCGCTCCAACGGCTCTGTGCCGACCGCGACGTCGCCTTCATCATCAATGACAGTATCGGCCTGGCCAAGCGGCTGGGAGCCGACGGCGTGCATCTGGGGCAGGAGGATGGCGACGCGCGGGAGGCGCGCAAGGTGCTGGGGCCGAAGGTGCAGATCGGCGTCACCTGTCACGACAGCCGCCATCTCGCCATGGAAGCGGGCGAAGCGGGCGCCGACTATGTCGCGTTTGGCGCTTTCTATCCCACCGGCACCAAGGACACGCATCATCGCCCCGAACCGTCAATCCTGAGCTGGTGGAGCGCCCTGTTCGAACTGCCCAGCGTCGCCATCGGCGGGATCACGCCGGACAATGCCGCACCGCTGATCGCTGCCGGCGCGGATTTCCTGGCGGCGAGTGGCGCGGTCTGGAATCATGAGGCCGGCCCGGCTGCGGCCGTTGCCGCGTTCGACGCCGTGCTCAAGGGGTGATCGGCGTCCGGCGCTGAACGATCGGGCGACTGGGACGGCTTCGAACCATTAGGCATCCTCACATAGGTAGGTTGCCGGACGCCCCCCGATCACGCGCAGGCAGCCTTTGCCTGCGCCGCGCGTTGCTTCCCCGAAATATCGGGAGAAGATGCGTTGAGACTGACCCTGCTTGCCGCCCTGCTATGCTGTTCCGCCTGTAACGGCGCCGTCAAGGATGAGGCGCAGCAAGGGCAGAACGCCCAGGATCAGGCGTCCGCAACCGCCGCCGACGCGCGCCGCTTCGACTTTGAGACGGTCGATGAGCCAGGCGGCAAGCCCTGGCAGCCCAGCCCGATTTTGCAGGCGCAGGTGCAACTCGACCGTGCGGGCTTTTCGCCGGGCGTCCTCGATGGGCGGACCGGCATGAGCTATGAGGCGGCGCTGCGCGGGTTTCAGCAGGCGAACCGGTTGCCGGTGACGGGCGAACTGGACCAGCGCACCGCCACCGCGCTGCTGGAGGGGGAGGCGCGGCCCACCACCTGGCTCGTCCGCATCCCTGACGCCTTTGCGCGCGGCCCCTTTTTCGATCTCCCCAAGGGGCTGAACGAGCAGGCGGCATTGCCGGCGCTGACCTATCGCAATCTGCTGGAGAAGCTGGCCGAGCGCTTCCACACCACGCCCGAGGCGCTGGTGGCGATGAACGCACCGGGGACGAAGGTGGCGGCCGGCGCGACGGTGCGCGTGCCCGCCATCGAAAATCAGCCGGTAGCGCAGATCGAGGGCGACGAACGCGGCTGGGGCGAAATGCTGGCGCAGCTGGGCGTCGCCAAGGATCAGCCCAAGGCGGACCATCTGGTGGTCGAGAAATCCGAAGGGCTGCTCAAGGTGCTGGATGCCGACGACAGGCTGATCGCGCAGTTCCCCGCCACCATGGGATCAGAGCATGACCCGCTGCCGCTGGGCGAATGGACGATCAAGGGCGTCAGCCGCAATCCCGACTTTCATTACAACCCGGACCTGTTCTGGGACTCTTCCTCCAGTGACGAAAAGGCGGTGCTCAAGCCCGGACCCAATGGGCCGGTGGGCGTCGTGTGGATCGACCTGTCGAAGGATCATTATGGCATTCACGGCACGCCGGAGCCCAAGCTGATCGGCCGCACCGAAAGCCATGGCTGCATCCGCCTCACCAACTGGGACGCCGCGCGGCTGGCGCAGATGGTGAGCAGCGGGATGAAGGCGCGCTTTCAGGCCTGAACGGAGCCGCTGGCGGCGGACCGAAACGGGCGGACAGGGTTAGAAACGGGCGGCCAACTTCCGACGTCCGGCAGGGAAACATAGGCTTATATCAACGCCAACCAGAGGACCGTCCCATGCGAATTGCCCCGTCCGCCGCCACCGCCATGGCTCTTGCGCTGATGCTCACCGGCTGCGGTGGGTCTGACGGGGACAGCGGCGGCGTTGTCATTCCGGCGCCGGCGCCGAGCCCTGCGCCGACGCCGAGCCCGACGCCGACTCCCACACCGACGCCCAGTCCGACACCGACGCCGACGCCCACTCCAACGCCCGGCAGTTGGTCCGCTGCCGCCGCTGCCTTGTTCGATGTGCAGCCCGACATTGGCGCCTGCCGCGCGGGGACGCTGAAGGCGAGCGTGAAGGCGGATTTCCTCGCCGCATTGAACGACATCCGCTCACGCCACGGCCTCGCGCCCGTCACCTATTCGAACAGCGAGGATGAGGAGGAGGCGCAATCCTCGCTGATGATGGCGGCCAATGTGAAGCTCAGCCACACGCCGCCTACCAGCTGGCTCTGCTACAGCACGGCAGGCGCGAACGGGGCAGGGACCAGCAATCTGATCGGCGGCTGGGGCACGGGCCTGGGCTTCGACAGCGAGGATGATCTGCTCGCCGGCTGGCTGCGTGAAGGCGGGACCCCGGACCTTGGTCATCGCCGCTGGATCCTGCACCCCTATCTCGGCAAGACCTCCTATGGCCGGGTGTCGGCGCTGCTGCCCGATGGCCGCCGGACGACGACGGCCTCGATGCGGGTATTCGACTTTGCCGGCGGCACGCCCACCAATATCAGCGCACCGCCCTTTGTCGGTTTCCCGCAGGGCGACTATCCGCGCCGCTATTTTGCGCTCACCGACTATCTTTCCTTCTCGGTCGTGCCGCCGGCGGGGGGCGGAAGCGCGCGCTCGGTCGACTTCTCCGCCGCGACCATCAGCGTGCAGAGCGTGGCCGGGCCGCTGACCGTCACCGATGTCAGCTCCGACAATGACGGCTATGGCATTGCCAATAATATGCAGTGGCGGGTGACGGGCTTGCAGGCCAATGTCAGCTATACGGTGACGATCAGCAACATCCGCAACGCGCCGCAGGCGAGCTATAACTACGCCTTCCGCATCCAGTAAGGGGACGGGCAGGGGGCGCTGCCGCCGCAGCCCCCCTTGCCCTTCGCCGCGCCAGCATGTACAGGCCCGCCAGCCTTTTTTTGTAAAGGGCGCGGCTCTTTCATCCACAGACATATAGGCAGGCTCTTCCCATGAAGATCAGCGGCGTGGACATTCGTCCCGGCAACAATATCGAATATGAGGGCGGCCTGTGGCGTGCCGTCAAGATTCAGCACACCCAGCCCGGCAAGGGCGGCGCCTATATGCAGGTGGAGCTGAAGAACCTGATCGACGGCCGCAAGAACAACGTCCGTTTCCGGTCGGCCGAGACCGTCGAGCGCATCCGCCTCGACACCAAGGATTTCCAATATCTCTATGCCGAAGGCGACATGCTCGTCTTCATGGACACCGAGACCTATGAGCAGATCAACCTGCCGCAGGACCTGGTCGGCGAAGCCGCCGCTTTCCTGCAGGACGGCATGATGGTCATGCTCGAAATGTATGAGGAACGTCCCATCAGCGTGCAGCTGCCCGAAACGGTCGAGGCGACCGTGGTCGAGGCCGACGCCGTGGTGAAGGGGCAGACCGCCTCCGCCAGCTACAAGCCGGCGATCCTCGACAATGGCGTGCGCGTCATGGTGCCGCCGCATATCGTCACCGGCACCCGCATCGTCGTCGACGTCTATGAACGCGAATATGTGAAGCGGGCGGAATAAGCCCGGTTACCCCCCAGGCCTTACGGCGGGGGGAAGGGGCGGGCACAAGCCCGCTCCGCAGCGTTACAGGCGATTGTTCGTGCAGTCGCACCCACCCCCCCCCGGCCCCTCCCTTCAACGGGAGGGGGGAGATTTGAATAGATGGTTTCCCATTCTGGTCTGTTGACCGTCATGGAACGCGCCGCGCGCAAGGCCGGCTCGAAGCTGCGCCGCGACTTTGGCGAGGTCGAGCATCTGCAGGTCAGCCGCAAGGGGCCTGCCGACTTCGTGTCCAAGGCGGATCAGCAGGCCGAACGGACGCTGGTCGAGGAATTGCAGAAGGCGCGCCCCGACTGGGGTTTCCTGCTGGAAGAAGGCGGCGAGATCCCCGGCGATCCCAGCAAGCCGCGCTGGATCATCGATCCGCTCGACGGCACCACCAACTTCCTGCACGGCATTCCGCATTTCGCCATCTCCATCGCGGTGGAGGAGCCGCTGCTCGGCGGCAACAAGCGCGAGATCACGACCGGCCTCATCTATCAGCCGGTGACCGACGAAAGCTATTGGGCGGAAAAGAGCCGCGGCGCGTGGCGGCATGACCAGCGGCTGCGCGTCTCGGCGCGGCGCGATCTGGCCGACTGCCTGATCGCGACCGGCATTCCGTTCATGGGCCATGGCGACTTCGCACAATGGACGCGCATCTTCGGCGCGGTGGCGCCGTCGGTGGCGGGGCTTCGTCGCTTCGGTTCGGCCGCGCTCGATCTCGCCCATGTCGCCTCCGGCCGCTATGACGGCTATTGGGAAAGCGGGCTCAAGCCCTGGGACATGGCCGCCGGCCTGCTGCTGGTGCGCGAAGCGGGCGGCTTCGTCAGCGATTTCCGCGGCGGCGACCAGTCGCTCGACCGGGCGGAGATCATCGCCGGCAATGACGTGATCCACAGCAAGCTGCACAAGCTGGTCGCCAGCGCCCTGCGCTGATCCAGTCACGATAGCTTGAACAGGGGGCTGCATCCCGCTCGGCGGGGTGCGGCCTTCCTGCGCTTATGCTTCTGCCAAACATCTATATTGGGGCGGCTTTTGCCTTAAGCCACAAGCCCTTGCGATTGTTGCGAATCATTCTCATGCCGCTGGGCCTTGCTTCGCATATGCGGCAGGCTTAAAGCGCCCCCAACAGCCATTTTCGCCCAGGGGAATCCGTTGGTCGATCTCTCTCAATATCTGCCGATCCTGATCTTTCTTGGGGTCGCGCTGCTGCTGTCCAGCACTTTTGTTTTCCTGCCGATGCTGGTGGGGCGCCTGACTGGCGCGCATCAGCCCGACCCGGCGAAGCTGAGTGAATATGAATGCGGCTTCCCCGCGTTCGAGGAACCGCGCAGCCAGTTCGATGTGCGCTTCTACCTGGTGGCCATCCTCTTCATCATCTTCGATCTTGAAGCGGCCTTCCTCTTTCCCTGGGCGGTAAGCCTCGACCAGATCGGCTGGGCCGGCTGGGCGACCATGATGATCTTCATAGCGGAGCTGGTGCTCGGCCTCGTCTATGCCTGGAAGAAGGGAGCACTCGATTGGGAGTAGAACTTGAGCGTCCCGTGCCCGGCACCATGATGCCGGCCGGAACCCAGCCCGACCAGGATTTCTTCAACGCGCTGAACAGTGAAGTCAGCGACAAGGGTTTTCTCGTCACCTCGACCGAGGAACTGTTCCAGTGGGCGCGTACCGGCTCGCTGTGGTGGATGACCTTCGGCCTCGCCTGCTGCGCGGTGGAGATGATCCATGTGAACATGCCCCGTTACGACATGGAACGGTTCGGCGCCGCGCCGCGCGCGTCGCCGCGCCAGTCGGACGTGATGATCGTCGCCGGCACGCTGTGCAACAAGATGGCGCCGGCGCTCCGCAAGGTCTATGACCAGATGTCCAATCCGAAATATGTGATTTCGATGGGCAGCTGCGCCAATGGCGGCGGCTATTATCATTACAGCTATTCGGTGGTGCGCGGCTGCGATCGGATCGTGCCGATCGACATCTACGTCCCCGGCTGCCCGCCGACCGCCGAAGCGCTGCTCTATGGCGTCATGCAGTTGCAGCGGAAGATCCGCCGCATCGGAACGATTGAGCGTTAATATGGGCCATTCCGCACCGAGAATTTCGACCATCGACGGCATCGTCGACGAGATCAGCGCCCTGCTGGGGCCGATGCTGATCGAAGCGCGCGATCATGCCGATGAGTTCAGCTTCACCGTCCGGCGCGAGGATCTCGCCGAGGCGATGGTCGCCCTGCGCGATCTGGCGCATTATCAGCAGCTGATGGAGATAGCCGGGGTCGATTATCCCGACCGGGCCGAGCGTTTCGAAATCTGCTATCATCTGCTGAGCGTGACCCGCAATCACCGCGTCCGCGTCAAGGTATCGACCGACGAGGATATGCCGGTTCCGACCGTCACCCATCTCTGGCCGGTCGCCGGCTGGCTGGAGCGGGAGGTGTTCGACATGTATGGCGTGGTGTTCGAGGGCAATACCGACCTTCGCCGCATCCTGACCGACTATGGCTTCCGCGGCCACCCGCTGCGCAAGGACTTCCCGCTGACCGGCTATGTCGAGATGTGGTATTCCGAGGAAGATCAGCGCGTCGTCTACAAGCCGGTGCACCTGCAACAGGATTTCCGCAGCTTCGATTTCATGAGCCCGTGGGAAGGCGCGGAATATGTGCTGCCCGGCGACGAGAAGGCGCCACAGGCGCCCGGCGCGCCGACTCCCGCTGCGGCGCCTCCGCCGCCGCCGGCTCCGCCCAAGGGCGCGCCGGCGCAGGGCGACAACAAGGTGACCGAGACGCCCGCGCAGACCGGCGCCGGCGAACCCGCCAATGCGGAAGCCGCCAAGCCGACCGAAGAGAAGCCGGTGCCGCAGGGCGCCGCCACGTCGGCGGGTGAGGTCAAGGTGCAGCCGACGCAGGAGCCGGATGCGGCCCCCGTGGTCGAAGGCAAGGGTGCCGCAAAGCCCGGCACGGAAGAAGGCAAGAAGTGATGGCCGAGCATTTCGACATCCTCAAGGATGTGGGCGAGCGGGAACCCGCTTATGCCGACACCGAGATCCAGAACTATACGATCAATTTCGGTCCGCAGCATCCCGCCGCGCACGGCGTGCTTCGCCTCGTCATGGAGATGGACGGCGAAATCGTCGAGCGTTGCGACCCGCATGTCGGGCTGCTGCATCGCGGCACCGAGAAGCTGATCGAATATAAGACCTATCTTCAGGCGCTGCCCTATTTCGACCGGCTCGACTATTGCTCGCCCATGGGCATGGAGCATAGCTATGTGCTCGCGGTCGAGAAGCTGCTGAACCTGGAAGTGCCGCTGCGCGCGCAATATCTGCGGGTCTTTTTCGCGGAGCTGACGCGCATCAAGAACCACATGCTGAACCTGGGTTCGCATGTCATGGACGTCGGCGCGATGACGCCGAACCTGTGGATGTTCGAGCTGCGCGAAGATTGCATGAACTTCTATGAGCGGGCTTCGGGCGCGCGCATGCATGCGGCCTATTTCCGGCCCGGCGGCGTGCATCAGGATGTGCCGCTCAAGCTGCTGAGCGATATCGGCGACTGGCTCGACACGCGCCTGCCGCGCCTGTTCGAGGATGCGATCAGCCTGGTGGCCGACAATCGCATCTTCAAGCAGCGCAATGTCGATATCGCCGTGGTGTCGAAGGAAGATGCGCTGCGCTGGGGCTTCTCCGGCCCGATGCTGCGCGGTTCCGGCGTCGCCTGGGATCTGCGCAAGTCGCAGCCCTATGATGTCTATGACCGCATGGAATTTGACGTGCCGGTCGGCACCAATTTCGACTGCTATGACCGGTTCATGGTCCGCGTCGAGGAAGTGCGCCAGTCGGCCCGCATCATGAAGCAGTGCCTTCAGCAGATGCCCGAAGGGCCGGTTCTGTCGATGGACCGCAAGGTCGCCCCGCCCAAGCGCGGCGAGATGAAGCGCTCGATGGAAGCGCTCATCCATCACTTCAAGCTCTATACCGAGGGTTTCCACGTGCCCGCCGGCGAAGTCTATGTGGCGACCGAAAGCCCCAAGGGCGAATTCGGCGTCTATCTGGTCGCCGACGGCTCCAACAAGCCCTATCGCTGCAAGATCCGGCCCACCGCCTTCTCGCATCTGCAGGCGATGGACTATCTGATGAAGGGCCACATGCTGGCCGACACGACCGCTGTTCTGGGCGCGATGGACATCGTGTTCGGGGAGTGTGATCGGTGAGCGAAAACGCGACCAATGACCTCATCTACGCGGCATCGCAGCAAATCCAGTCGGATGTCGCTGAGATGAAGTTCGACATGCGCGATCTTAAAGGGCGCATGACGATGGTCGAGGAGCATCTCCGATCATCGATCATCGCTATTTCTGGCGTGAACAGCCGCCTCGACCGTCTGAGCGATCGGGTTGAGCGGATCGAGCAACGCCTTGATATTTCGGAACACCGCTGATGGCTGACGCACCCCAAATTCCCGATGAAGCCGAAACCCGCGCGCGCTGGGGCAGTTTTGCCTGGACGGCGGAAAATGCCGAACAGGCCAAGAAGGTCATCGCCCGCTATCCTGCCGGCCGTCAGCAGTCGGCGGTGATGCCGTTGCTCGACCTGGCGCAGCGGCAGGTCGGCGCCGAGACGCAGACGCAGGGCTGGCTGCCCGTGCCGGTGATGGAATATATCGGGCGTCAGCTCGATATGCCCTATATGCGCGTCTACGAAGTCGCGACCTTCTACACCATGTATAATCTGGCTCCGGTCGGTCGCTATCATGTGCAGGTGTGCGGCACGACGCCCTGCATGTTGCGTGGCTCCGACGATGTGCTGGCGGCGTGCAAGAACAAGGGTCTGGTCAAGGGGCATACAACCCCTGACGGCCTGTTCACGCTGACCGAGGTCGAATGTCTGGGTGCCTGCGCCAATGCGCCGATGGTCCAGATCAATGACGATAATTATGAAGACCTGACCTATGACAGCATGGGCGCGATCCTCGACGATCTCGCCGCCGGCAAGCAGCCCAAGATCGGGCCGCAGATCGATCGGCAGACCAGCTGTCCCGAAGGCGGGCCGACCAGCCTCAAGGAGATGGTCGCGGACAATCACGATTATCGGAGCCTTTGGAACGAGGGAGCGGGAGCATGAGCGACGTGATTGCGCCTCTCAGCGACAAGGATCGCATCTTCACCAACGTCTATGGCTTCCAGGATTGGGGCATCGACGCGGCGATGAAGCGCGGCGACTGGGACAATACCAAGGCGCTGCTGGAAATCGGCCAGGACACGATCATCGATCGGATCAAGGCGTCGGGCCTGCGCGGCCGTGGCGGCGCCGGCTTCCCGACCGGCATGAAGTGGAGCTTCATGCCCAAGGAAAGCAAGGACGGCCGCCCGAGCTTCCTGGTCATCAACGCCGATGAATCCGAGCCGGGCTCGTGCAAGGATCGCGAGATCATTCGCCACGATCCGCACAAGCTGATTGAGGGTGCGCTGGTCGCCGGTTTTGCGATGCGGGCGCGTGCCGCCTATATCTATATCCGCGGCGAGTTCATCTATGAGGCGAAGGTGCTGTTCGCCGCCGTGGAGCAGGCCTATGCTAAGGGCTTCCTCGGCAAAAATGCCTGCGGTTCGGGCTATGATTTCGACGTCTTCGTCCATCGCGGTGCCGGCGCCTATATCTGCGGCGAGGAAACCGCGCAGATCGAAAGCATCGAGGGCAAGAAGGGCCAGCCGCGCCTGAAGCCGCCTTTCCCGGCCGGCGCGGGCCTCTATGGCTGCCCGACGACGGTCAACAATGTGGAATCGATCGCGGTCGCCCCGACCATCCTGCGTCGCAGCCCCGAATGGTTCGCCAGCTTCGGCCGGGAGAATAACAAGGGCACCAAGCTGTTCCAGATCAGCGGGCATGTGAATACGCCCTGCGTAGTCGAGGAAAGCATGGGCATCAGCTTCCGCGAACTGATCGATCGCCACTGCGGCGGCATTCGGGGCGGTTGGGACAATCTGATGGCGGTGATCCCCGGCGGATCGTCGGTGCCGCTGGTCCCCGCCAAGGAGATCATGGACGCGCCGATGGACTTTGACGGGCTGAAGGCGCTGGGCTCGGGCCTTGGCACCGCTGCCGTCATCGTCATGGACAAGTCCACCGACATCGTCCGCGCGATCGCCCGCCTCAGCTATTTCTACAAGCATGAGAGCTGCGGCCAGTGCACGCCCTGTCGCGAAGGCACGGGCTGGATGTGGCGCGTGATGGAGCGGCTGCGCACCGGCGAGGCGGAGCAGCGCGAGATCGACATGCTGTTCGAAGTGACGAAGCAGGTCGAGGGCCATACCATCTGCGCCCTCGGCGACGCGGCGGCCTGGCCGATCCAAGGCCTGATCCGCCATTTCCGCCCGGAAATCGAACGGCGGATCAACGAAAACAAGGGTAGCGCCCCGATCATGGAGGCGGCGGAGTAATTATGCCGAAGGTCAAAGTTGACGGCGTAGAACTCGAAGTCCCGGCGGGCGCGACTGTCCTCCAGGCTTGCGAGCTGGCGGGGAAGGAAATTCCGCGCTTTTGCTATCATGAACGGCTGAGCATTGCCGGCAATTGCCGCATGTGCCTGGTCGAGGTGAAGCCCGGACCGCCCAAGCCGCAGGCCAGTTGCGCGCTGCCGGCGGCCGAGGGGCAGGACATCCGTACCGATAGCCAGATGGTCAAGAAGGCGCGCGAAGGGGTGATGGAGTTCCTCCTCATCAACCATCCGCTCGATTGCCCGATCTGCGACCAGGGCGGCGAATGCGATTTGCAGGATCAGTCCGTCGCCTATGGCAAGGGCGCCAGCCGCTTCGACGAGAATAAGCGGGCGGTGACCGAGAAATATATGGGTCCGGTCGTCAAGACGGTCATGACCCGCTGCATCCAGTGCACCCGCTGCGTGCGCTTTGCCGAGGAAGTGGCTGGCGTGCCGGAAATCGGCGCCATCTATCGCGGTGAGAATATGCAGATCACCACCTATCTGGAACATGCCGCCAAGAGCGAGCTGTCCGGCAATGTGGTCGATCTCTGCCCCGTTGGCGCGCTAACCTCGAAGCCCTATGCGTTCGAGGCGCGTCCCTGGGAGCTGCGCAAGACCCACGCCATCGACGTGATGGATGCGGTCGGCACCAATATCCGCCTCGACAGCCGGGGCCGTCAGGTGCTGCGCGCCGTCCCGCGCATCAATGATGATGTGAATGAGGAGTGGGCGAGCGACAAGACCCGGCACAATGTCGACGGTCTGGTCCGCAAGCGTCTCGACAAGCCCTATGTCCGTCGCGACGGCAAGCTGGTCGCGGCCAGCTGGGAAGAGGCGTTCGCCGCCATTGCCGCCGTGCCGCATGCCGGCAGTGTCGCGGCAATTGCCGGCGACCTGCTCGATTGCGAGACGATGTTCGCGGCCAAGCTGCTGGTGCAGAAGCTGGGCGGGACGATGCTGGAAGGGCGGCAGACCGGCCTCGACTATGATGTGTCGAGCCTGTCGGCGGTCAATTTCAACACCACCCTGCCGGGCATTGAGACGGCGGACGTGATCCTGCTGGTCGGCACCAATTTGCGCTGGGAAGCGCCGCTGGTGAACACCCGTATCCGCAAGGCGATCAAGAAGGGCGCAAAGGTCTTCGGCCTCGGTCCTGAGATCGACCTCACCTACAAGGTCGAATGGCTGGGCAATGACGCCTCGCTGCTCGCCAGGCTGCCGCAGGCGGTGCTGGATGCCTTCAAGGATGCGGCGCGTCCGGCAATGATCGTCGGCGGTGGCGTGCTGGCCAAGGCCGGGGCGCATGGCGACACGCTGGCGCTGGTGGAGACGCTGAACCTCGTCCGCGACGGGTGGAACGGCTATAATGTCCTCCACTTCTCGGCCGCGCGCATGGGCGGGCTGATGCTCGGCTATGCGGTGGACGGCGGCGTGAAGGCGATGGCGGCGGCCAAGCCGAAGCTGCTCTTCTCGCTCGGTGCCGACGAGGTCGATTACGCCGCGTTCCCGGACAGTTTCAAAGTCTATATCGGCCATCATGGCGACAAGGGCGCGCATGCGGCGGACGTGATCCTGCCGGGCGCCAGCTATGCCGAAAAGGCAGGCACCTATGTCAATCTGGAAGGCCGGGTGCAGCGCGGCGAGAAGGCCGTGTTCGCGCCGGGCGACGCCCGTGAGGACTGGTCGGTGCTGCGGGCGCTGTCCGAGGTGATGGGCGCGACGCTGCCGTTCGACAGTTTCGACGCGCTGCGGGTCGAGATGGAAAAGGCCGTGCCGGCGCTGGGCCGCATGGAGCTGGCCGGCTATGGCTGGTCCGTGCCTAGCCTGCCCACCGGCGCGAGCGGCGAGTTCGGTTCGCCGATCAAGGACTTCTATCTCACCAACGCCATCTGCCGCGCCAGCCCGACGATGCAGCAATGCTCGGCCGAGCTGCTCCATGGCGCCAGCTTCGCGGAGGCGGCGGAATGATGCGAAAGATACGAACATCCGTTCGGTTCGAGCGTGTCGAGAACCGCCGCGCCGCTGTCGCAAACATGCTTCTCGACTTCGCTCGAAGCGAACGGGAAGGGGATAAAGGCTGATGACCGCTTTCTTCCAAAATCTGGGCCTGCCCTTCGAAGGCGCATGGTTCATCGCCACCATCGCGGGCATCCTGCTGATCGCGTTGCCGGTCATGCTCGCCGTGGCCATGATCATCTATGCCGACCGCAAGATCTGGGCGGCGATGGCGCTGCGCCGCGGCCCCAATGTCGTCGGTCCGTTCGGCCTGCTTCAATCCTTCGCGGACGGCCTCAAGGTCTTTCTGCAGGAAACGATCATCCCGTCGGCCGCCAACCGCGCGCTGTTCCTGATCGCGCCGATCATCACCTTCACGGTGGCGCTGCTCGCCTGGGCGGTGGTGCCGTTCCAGGTCGGCGTGGTGCTCTCGAACATCAATGTTGGGCTGCTCTACATCCTCGCCATCTCGTCGCTCGGCGTCTATGGCGTGGTGCTGTCGGGCTGGGCGTCCAACTCCAAATATCCCTTCTATTCGGCGATCCGCGCCAGCGCGCAGATGATCTCCTACGAAGTGTCGATCGGCTTCATCCTGATCTGCGTCGTCCTGTGGGCGCGCAGCTTCAACCTGACCGACATCGTCGAGAGCCAGAAGGCCTATTATGGCTTCCTGAACGGCCACGGGTTCAACCCGCTGCTGTTCCCTATGGCGATCATGTTCCTGATTTCGGCCATGGCGGAAACCGCGCGCGCGCCCTTCGACCTTACCGAGGCGGAGAGCGAACTGGTCGCCGGCTATCAGACCGAATATTCGTCAATGGCCTTTGCGCTCTTCTGGCTCGGCGAATATGCGAACGTCATCCTGATGTGCGCGCTGAACGCCATTCTCTTCTGGGGTGGCTATCTGCCGCCGATCGACTGGGCGCCGCTTTATTATGTGCCCGGCATCATCTGGCTGTTCGCCAAGATCCTGTTCTTCTTCTTCGTCTTCTCGTGGGTGAAGGCGACGGTGCCCCGCTACCGCTATGACCAGCTGATGCGGCTGGGCTGGAAAATCTTCCTGCCGACCTCGCTGCTGTTCGTCTTCCTGGTTTCGGGCTTCCTCATGCTGACGCGCTATGGAGGCGCACAATGAGCCTCGGCTATTACGTCAAATCCTTCACCCTCTGGGAATTTGTGAAGGCGCACGCCCTGACCTTGAAATATTTTTTCAAGCCCAAGGCGACCATCAACTATCCCTATGAGAAGAACCCGCTGTCGCCGCGCTTCCGGGGCGAGCATGCGCTGCGCCGCTATCCCAATGGGGAAGAACGCTGCATCGCGTGCAAGCTGTGCGAAGCCGTCTGCCCGGCGCAGGCGATCACCATCGAGGCGCAGCCGCGCGACGATGGCAGCCGCCGCACAACGCGCTACGACATCGACATGACCAAGTGCATCTATTGCGGTTTCTGCCAGGAAGCCTGCCCGGTGGACGCCATCGTCGAAGGGCCGAATTTCGAATTTTCGACCGAAACCCGCGAGGAGCTTGTCTATGACAAGGCAAAGCTTCTTGAAAATGGTGACAAGTGGGAGCGTGCGATCGCCGCGAACCTTGCCGCCGATGCACCCTATCGGTAATGGACGTGCGAAATATCCCCCATCCGTTCGGCCTGAGTATGGACCGAGCTTGTCGAGGGCCGGTATCGACGGCCCTGTGCGCGGCCTTCGTTACGCCGCTCCGACAGGCTCAGCGGCTACTCGGAATGAACGGGGCAAAGGGTAAAGAGGCCGAGCAAATTCAATGATCCATGTAATCGCCTTTTATCTGTTCGCCGCGATCGTGGTGTGCAGCGGCGCGCTGACGATCCTGTCGCGCAATCCGGTCCATTCGGTCCTGTGGCTGATCCTGGCCTTCTTCAACGCGGCCGGTTTGATGATTCTGCTGGGCGCCGAATTCATCGCCATGCTGCTCGTCATCGTCTATGTCGGCGCGGTCGCGGTGCTGTTCCTGTTCGTCGTCATGATGCTCGACATCGATTTCGCCGAACTGCGCGCGGGCTTCGTCGATTATCTGCCCTTCGGGCTGCTGATCGCGCTGGTGCTGCTGGCGGAGATCGTGCTGGGCATCGGCATCTGGAGCGCCGGTCCGATCGAGCTGGCGCAGCGCGCCGCGCCGGTGAACCCAGAACTCAGCAATATCGAGGCGATCGGTGGGCTGCTTTATACGCGCTACATCTTCCTGTTCGAAGCGGCGGGCATCATCCTGCTGGTGGCGATGGTTGGCGCGATCGTCCTGACCCATCGTGCGCGGGGCGGCGTGCGTCCGCAGAATATCGCCCGGCAGAACCGCCGCCGTCCGCAGGACGCCGTGCGCAACGTCAATCAGCCCGTGGGGCAGGGGGTGGAGCTGTGATGCATCCGTCACAAGCGCGTCGTTCCGGCAAAGGCTGGAATGTCGTTCCGCACGCTCCGACTTCGCTGCCTGCGGCCCCGGCCTTCGCTGGGGTGACGGGTTATTCTGAGGGGATCCCGGCATGATCGGCCTTCAACATTATCTGGTCGTCAGCGCGATCCTGTTTGTGATGGGCGTGCTCGGCATCTTCATCAACCGCAAGAATGTCATCATCATCCTGATGGCGATCGAGTTGATCCTGCTGAGCGTGAACATCAACCTCGTCGCCTTCAGCGCCTTCCTGGGCGATCTGGTGGGGCAGGTGTTCAGCATGTTCGTGCTGACCGTCGCGGCGGGTGAGGCGGCCATCGGCCTTGCCATCCTCGTCATCTATTTCCGCGGTCGCGGCACGATTGCCGTCGACGACATCAATCAGATGAAGGGCTGAGCCACATTCCATGATCCAGCTTATCGTCCTTCTTCCGCTTCTCGCGGCCGCCATTGCGGGCCTTGGCAACAAGGCTCTGGGCAAGCTCCCGGCGAAGATCGTCACCACAGGTGCGCTGTTTGCCAGCTGCGCCATGAGCTGGCCGATCTTCATCGGCTTCCTCACCGGTCATACCGAAGCCTATGTCCAGCCGCTCTTCACCTGGATTCAGTCGGGCAGCTTCGATGCCCAATGGGCGCTGCGCGTCGATACGATGACGGCGGTCATGTTGGTGGTCATCACCAGCGTGTCGAGCCTCGTCCACCTCTATAGCTGGGGCTATATGGACGAGGAGCCGGATCAGCCGCGCTTCTTCGCCTATCTCTCGCTCTTCACCTTCGCCATGCTCATGCTGGTGACCGCGAACAATCTGTTGCAGATGTTCTTCGGTTGGGAAGGCGTGGGCCTGGCCTCCTATCTGCTGATCGGTTTCTGGTTCCGCAAGCCGAGCGCCAATGCCGCCGCCATCAAGGCCTTCGTGGTCAACCGCGTCGGCGACCTTGGCTTCATGATGGGCATTTTCGGCACCTATCTGGTGTTCAACACCATCTCGATCCCGGAAATCCTGGAAGCCGCGCCCGCCATGGCCGGTTCCACCATCGGCTTCCTCGGCCATCGTTTCGATACGATGACCGTGCTCTGCCTGCTGCTGTTCGTCGGCGCGATGGGCAAGTCGGCGCAGCTTGGCCTGCACACCTGGTTGCCGGACGCGATGGAAGGCCCGACCCCGGTGTCGGCGCTGATCCACGCGGCCACCATGGTGACCGCCGGCGTGTTCATGGTCTGCCGTCTGTCGCCGATGTTCGAAACCTCGCCGACGGCACTGGGCTTCGTCACCTTCATCGGTGCCGCGACCTGCCTGTTCGCCGCGACGGTCGGCACGGTGCAGAACGACATCAAGCGCGTCATCGCCTATTCGACCTGCTCGCAGCTCGGCTATATGTTCTTCGCTGCGGGCGTCGGCGCCTATGGCGCGGCGATGTTCCACCTTTTCACCCACGCCTTCTTCAAGGCGCTGCTGTTCCTGGGCGCCGGCTCGGTCATCCATGCCATGCACCATGAGCAGGACATGCGTTATTATGGTGCGCTGCGGAAGGAGATCCCGATCACCTTCTGGACGATGACGCTGGGCACGCTCGCCATCACCGGCGTCGGCCTGCCGCTGATCGGCTTCGGCTTTGCCGGCTTCTATTCGAAGGACGGCATTCTCGAGGCGGCCTACGCCGCTGGCGGATCGGGCGTAGGCGCTTATTATGTGGGCGTGTTCGCCGCGCTGCTAACCAGCTTCTACAGCTGGCGTCTGGTCTTCCTGACCTTCTTCGGCAAGCCGCGCTGGACCGCGTCGGAACATATCCAGCATGCGCTGCACGATGCCCATGGCCATGATGCGCATGGTCATGACGATCATGCCACCCATGGTCACGGCCACGACCATGACAATGCGCCGGCGCAGGAAGATGCGGGTCATGATCCGCATGGCACCGAGCCGGACGCGCAGGCGCTGCCCACCGGCACCGGCGGCTATCATCCGCATGAAAGCCCGCTTGTCATGCTGGTCCCGCTGATCGTGCTGAGCCTTGGCGCGGTGTTTGCCGGCTTCGTCTTCCACGACCAGTTTATCGGGTCCGAAGGCGGCGTGGAATTCTGGAAGGGGGCGCTCGCCTTCGACAGCCATCTGATGCACGCGGCGCACGAAGTGCCGACCTGGGTCAAGTTCGGGCCGTTCACCGTCATGCTGACCGGTCTGGTCATCGCCTGGCTGGCCTATATCAAGAATACTGACTGGCCGCGTCGCTTCGTCAGCCAGTTCGGCATTCTCTACCGGTTCCTGCTCAACAAATGGTATTTTGACGAGCTGTACCATGTCCTGTTCGTCAAGCCGGCTTTCGCCATCGGTCGCTTCTTCTGGAAGTTCGGTGACATCGGCTTCATCGACCGCTTCGGGCCGAACGGCCTGGCTGCTCTGGTCGTGCAGGGCAACAAAGTCACCCGTCGGATCCAGTCCGGCTACCTCTACACTTACGCGCTGGTGATGCTGATCGGCCTCGCCGCGGCCGCAACCTGGGCGATGACACGATAATGGACGGCTTCCCCATCCTTTCCCTGATGATGGCAGTGCCGATGGCGGGGGCCATCGCCTGTCTGTTCGCAGGCGCCAACCAGGCGCGCTGGATCGCTTTGCTGGCGACCCTTGCCAATCTGGTGCTGGGCATCCTTCTGTGGATCAACTTCGACCAGTCCGGCAGCGCGCCGCAGTGGCAGTTCCAGGAATATGCGCCGATCTTCGGTCGCTTCGCCTGGGCGCTGGGTATCGACGGCATCGCCCTGATGCTGATCGCGCTGACCGTTTTCCTCATGCCGATCTGCATCGGCGCCAGCTGGGAAGCGATCCAGAAGCGCGTCGGCGAATATATGGCCGCCTTCCTGTTCATGGAGGTGCTGATGATCGGCGTCTTCACGGCGCAGGATCTCTACCTCTTCTACATCATGTTCGAAGCCGGCCTGATCCCGATGTATCTGATCATCGGCATCTGGGGTGGCGCGGACCGGATCTACGCCTCCTATAAATTCTTCCTCTACACGCTGCTCGGCTCGGTTCTGATGCTGATCGCGATGATGTGGATGGTGCATGAGGCGGGCACGACGCAGATCCCGGTCCTGATGGCCTATGATTTCGCGCCGCAGGTCCAGACGTGGCTGTTCCTGGCCTTCTTCGCGAGCTTCGCGGTGAAGATGCCGATGTGGCCGGTTCATACCTGGCTGCCCGACGCCCACGTTCAGGCGCCGACGGCCGGTTCCGTCATCCTGGCGGGCGTGCTGCTGAAGATGGGTGGCTATGGCTTCATCCGCTTCTCGCTGCCGATGTTCCCCGACGCCTCGGCGCAGCTCGCCTGGCTGGTGTGGGGCCTGTCGATGGTGGCCGTCGTCTATACCAGCCTCGTCGCGCTGGTTCAGTCGGACATGAAGAAGCTGATCGCCTATTCCTCGGTCGCGCATATGGCGATCGTGACTGTCGGCCTGTTCGCCTTCAACCAGGCGGGCATCGAGGGCGCGATGATGGTGATGCTGGGCCATGGTCTGGTGTCGGGCGCGCTGTTCCTGTGCGTCGGCGTCATCTATGATCGGCTGCATACCCGCGAGATTGCGCGCTATGGCGGCCTCAGCATCAACATGCCCAAATATGCGGTGCTGTTCCTGCTGTTCACCATGGCGTCGGTCGGCCTGCCGGGCACCAGCAACTTTGTCGGCGAATTTCTGGCGCTGATGGGCATTTATCAGGCGTCGAGCTGGGTGGCGCTGGTCTGCACCACGGGCATCATCCTGGGTGCGGCCTATATGCTCTACCTCTATCGCCGCATCGCCTATGGCGAGCAGGTGAATGCCGACGCGGCGGCCATGCCCGACCTGTCGGTGCGCGAAATGGCGCTGCTGGCGCCGATCGCCGCCGCCGTGCTGTGGATGGGCGTTTATCCGGAAAGCTTCCTCGCGCCGATGCGCGCGGACATCCGGGCGCTGGAGGCGCGGCTTGCGCCCACGGCCCCGGCCGGTGACAGCCAGCTCAAAATGGGCGCGCCGCGCCCGGCGGGCGAGGCTCATGAAGGTTCAACCCATGAAGAAGTTGCCGCGCACGGGGAGGCGCACTGATGATTGATTCCGCTTCCCTTCTTGCCGTCCTGCCGGAGCTTGTGCTGACGGCGGCCGGTCTCATCCTGCTGCTGGTCGGCGCCTTTGGCGGCGATCGCTCGGCCCCGGCGGTCAACTGGCTGTCGGTGCTGGCGCTGCTGGTCGCGGGCTTCACCCTGTCGATCTCGGTCGCCCATGGCCCCGTCGCCTTTGACGGTCTGGTGCGCGCCGACGCCTTCTCGGCCTTTGCCAAGGCGCTCATCTATGGCGCGGCCGGCGCTGCTATCCTGCTCGCGCCGCGCTATTTCTCGGTCGGAGGCATTCCGCGCCCCGAATATCCGGTGCTGATCCTCTTCTCGAGCGTCGGCATGGGCATGATGGTGTCGGCGGGCGACCTGCTGACCCTCTATGTTGGTCTCGAAATGCAGAGCCTTGCCGCTTATGTGCTGGCGAGCTTCATGCGCCAGGACGCACGATCGTCCGAAGCGGGCCTCAAATATTTCGTGCTGGGATCGCTGGCGAGCGGCATGCTGCTCTACGGCACCTCGCTGCTTTACGGCTTCACCGGCAGCACCAGCTTCGACGGCATCGCCATCGCCATGGGCGACGGCGTGTCGAAGGGCGAGATGTTCGGCATGGTGTTCCTGCTCTGCGGCCTTGCCTTCAAGATCAGCGCGGTGCCGTTCCACATGTGGACGCCCGACGTCTATGAAGGCGCGCCCACGCCCGTCACCAACTTCTTCGGCAGCGCGCCCAAGGTGGCGGCCATCGGCCTCACCGTGCGCGTCGCGATCGAAGCGCTGGGACCGGCTGGCCTTGCCTGGCAGCAGATCGTGATCTTCGTGGCGCTGGCCTCGATCATCCTGGGTGCGGTGGCCGCCATCGGCCAGACCAGCATCAAGCGCCTGATGGCCTATTCGTCGATCAACAATGTCGGTTTCGCGCTGATCGGCCTTGCCACCGGCACCCCGGCCGGCGTCGCCGCGACGATGAGCTATATGGCCATCTATGTGCTGATGACGGTCGGTGCCTTCGCCTGCATCCTGCAAATGCGCGATGCAGACGGCAAGCCGGTCGATACCATCGCTAGCCTGTCGGGCCTGTCGCAGTCGCGCAAGGGTCTGTCCGCCGCCTTCGCCATCTTCATGTTCTCGATGGCCGGCATCCCGCCGCTCTTCGGTTTCTGGGCGAAGTTCCTGGTGTTCGATGCGGCTGTCGCCGCTGGCATGACCGCGCTCGCCGCCGTCGGCATCGCGGCTTCGGTGATCGGCGCCTTCTATTATCTCAAGATCATCAAGACGATCTATTTCGACGAGCCGGCCGGCGCCTATGAAGCGCGGGGCGGGGCGGTCGAGAATGTCATCCTGACGGCTTGCGCCACGGTGATCGTTCTGGGCTATCTGCTCAACCCCTATCTCGATCAGGCGAGCGCGGCCGCGGCGGCGTCGCTGTTCTGACCGAGATCCGTTTCGTCGAGGAAACCGGCTCCACCAACGCCGACATGATGGCGTTGGCGGAGCAGGGCATTGCCGATGGCAGCTGGCTGCGCGCCGGCCGCCAGACCGGCGGGCGCGGCCGCTTGGGACGCAGCTGGGACAGTCCGGCGGGCAATCTCCATTGTTCGACACTGGTGCGGCTGCGCGCAGGCGATCCCGCCGGACACAGCCTGGCGCTGGTCGCGGCCGTTGCCGTTCACGCGCTGATCGCGCCGCTCTGCACGGGGCAGGCGCGGATAAAATGGCCCAATGACATATTGGTCGACGGTGCCAAGATCGCGGGCATCCTGCTCGAGCGGGTAGGGGACGCCATCGTCATCGGCATCGGCGTCAATGTCGCCGGCCACCCCGCCGATCTCGACCGTCCCGTCACCAGCCTGACCGCGCAGGGCGCCAGCGATGCGGAGGCCGGCGCGCTGGTCGAGCGGCTTGCGACGCTGTTCGCCCATTGGGTCGCCATCTGGCGTGCGCAGGGGCTGGAGCCGGTGCTGACCCACTGGCTGCTCAACGCCCATCCGCAAGGCACGGCGATGCGCGTCGTGCAGCCCGACGGCGCCGTGGCCGAGGGCGCGTTCGAGACGCTCGACCGCAACGGCATGTTGATCCTGCGCTTGGCGAATGGCGACACCCGTGCCATTCACGCCGGCGATATCATTTTGAGCTGAGGGCCGGATCATGCTTCTCGCCATCGACGCAGGCAATACCAATGTCGTCTTCGCGCTGCTCGACGGGCGGGAGATCCGCACCCGTTGGCGCATCGCCACCGATCCGCGCCGCACGGCTGACGAATATGCGGTCTGGCTCAATCAATTGTTGATGCTGGAAGGATATGGCCTGAGCGATGTCGATGGCGTCATCATCGCCACCGTGGTGCCGCGCGCTTTGCACAATCTGGAAGTGCTGGCGGAGAAATATTTCAAGACCAAGGCGCTGGTGGCCGGGCAGGCGCCGGTCGAATGGGGCATTGAACTGGATGTGGCGGAGCCGGGGTCGGTGGGCGCCGACCGGGTTGTAAACGCCATCGCCGCCCACCATCTTTATGACGGCGACCTGATCATCATCGATTTCGGCACGGCCACGACATTCGACGTGGTGGATTATCGGGGCACCTATAAGGGCGGCATCATCGCTCCGGGCATCAACCTGTCGCTCGACGCGCTGGTGGCGGCGGCGGCGAAACTGCCCCGCATCGCCATTGCGCCGCCCGACAACCGATCGGTCATCGGCCGGACCACGGCGGAAGCGATGCATATCGGTGTCTTCTGGGGCTATGTGGCGATGATGGAGGGGCTGGTCAGCCGCATCCGCGCGCAGATCGGCCGCCCCGCTCGCGTGATTTCAACCGGGGGCCTGGCGGTCCTCTTCAACGACAATAGCGACATTTTCGATGCCGTCGCGCCGGACCTGACGATCCTGGGGCTGGCGCTGCTGCACGAACGGAGTTTGAAAGCATAATGACACCCAAAGATGAGCTGCTCTTCCTGGCCCTGGGCGGGTCGGGGGAGATCGGCATGAACGTCAATCTCTATGGCTGCCAGGGCAAGTGGGTCATGGTCGACCTGGGCCTGACCTTCGCCGATCCGGCCTATCCCGGCGTCGAACTGGTGCTGCCGGACTTGAGCTTTATCGAGGAGCGGCGCGACGACCTGCTCGGCATCGTCCTCACCCATGGGCATGAGGATCATATCGGTGCCATCCCCTATCTTGCCGCGGATCTGGGCGTGCCGCTCTACGCCACCCCCTTCACCGCCGGCCTGATCCGGCTGAAGCTGGAGGAAGAGGGGCTGACCAACGAGGTCGAGCTGAACGTCATCGAGAATGAGGGCAGCTTCGCCCTCGGCCCGTTCGGTTTCCGCTATGTGCCGCTCGCCCATTCGATCCCGGAGGGCAATGCGGTGCTGATCGACACGCCGCACGGCCGCATCTTCCACACCGGCGACTGGAAGCTGGACGATCGTCCGCTGCTCGGCCGCCCGGCCAAGCCCGACGAGCTGCGGGTCATCGGCGATGACGGCGTGCTGGCGCTGGTGTGCGACAGCACCAATGTCTTCAACTCCGAAGCCAGCGGCTCCGAAGGCGATGTGCGCGAAGGCTTGATGGAGACGGTTGCCGGCGCCAAGGGACGGGTGCTGGTGACGACCTTCGCGTCGAACGCCGCGCGGCTCCAGACGCTGGGCGAGGTGGCGAATGCCACCGGCCGCAAGCTGTGCGTCGCCGGCCGCTCGCTCGACCGGATCATCGGCAATGCCAAGGCAGCCGGCTATCTCAAGGACTTCCCGCCGACCGTCGACTGGGAAGACACGATGGCGCTGCCCCGTGACGAGGTGATGATCATCGCCACGGGCGGGCAGGGCGAAGCGCGCGCTGCGCTGTCGCGCATCGCTTTCGACAGCCATCCGATCAAGCTGGCGCAGGGCGACATGGTCGTCTTCTCCTCCAAGCAGATCCCGGGCAATGAGATCGCCATCGGTCGCATCCAGAATGCGCTGGCCGCCGCCGGCGTGCTGATGGTGACCGATCGTCAGGCCGAGGTTCATGTGTCGGGCCATCCCGGTCGGCCGGAGCTGGAAGCCATGTATGAATGGATCCGGCCGAAGATCCTGCTGCCGGTCCATGGCGAGCGTCGCCATATGGCCGAACATGCGCGGCTAGGCCTGTCGCGCGGCATTCCCGACGCGCCGGTCCAGTCGAACGGCGACGTGCTGCGCCTCGCGCCCGGCCGGCCGGAGATTATCGGCCGTCAGGACACGGGCCGGCTCGTGCTGGACGGCGACGTCATCCTGCCGGCGGACGGCACCACCATCAACGAACGGCGCAAGCTGGCGCTGCATGGCCAGATCAGCATCGCCGTCGCGGTCGACCGCAAGGGCAAGCTGATCGGCGATCCGGTGCTGCGCACGCAGGGCGTGCCGGTGGAGGAAGACAAGGAGGCTTTCCTGGTGGAAGCCGCCGAGGAAGCCGCCGCCGTGCTGGGCAAGGGCTCGCTGGAGCGCGAAGCCATGCGCGAGCGGGTGCGACTGGCCGTGCGGCGCACCGCCACCCGCTGGACCGGCAAGAAGCCGATAGTGGACGTGCTGCTCATTCGCGCCTAATCTGGCGCGCATGAACTGGTACGCCATCTTCGCCATCTACCTGCTCTTCTGGGTAATCAGCGCCTTCATCCTCCTCCCCTTCGGCATTCGCACCCCGGATGAGACGGGGGAGGCGCTGGTGAAGGGGCAGGCCGACAGCGCGCCCAGCAATTTCCGCCCCGGCCGGGTAGCGCTGCGCGCAACCCTGCTGTCGGCGCTGCTCTTCGGCCTTTACTACGCCAATTATGTGCAGGGCTGGGTCACGCTGGACCGCTTTGCAAGCTATTCGGCTTCGCGCTGAGTGGGGGCGATGCGCCGTTGCTGGAACTGAGCAGGCTGCATCGCGCCGACCGCGCGTGGCGCCATTGCCAGCATGTCCAGCGGATGACAGAATGCGTCCATGGAACCTGTGGCCGAGGATGCCTGCGACGACCGCCTCTATCGTAAGGCGTTGGGCATAATATATGAGCGCCGGACCGGCAGATGGCTGCCGATCATACGGCACCTCGCCTTGCGCCGCCATGTGGATGCCATGAGGGAGTGGGCGGATTGGCTCTCGGGTGAGAGCGACACGGAACGCTTTGGCTCTCCCGCCGATGGCTACAGCCCTTCCGGCTGTATCGGCGAGCATATAAGCGTGGAGATTCCATGGCTGCTGCGAATGCTGCTGTCAGTTGTTTCAACCGAGACGACATGATTGGCTATCGAAGATGGCTTCGGCTTGCTGCGAATTTGGGCGATACGGACTCGCGAAGATAGCTTCGCCGTTTCGAGATCAGGCTACCGCATCCCCGTGCCGCGAGGCTTCGGCGGCTACGCCCGGAACAGCAGCGGACCGTTTGATGTAGCCAAGGCAGGTGGGCTGAGCCGCTTACCGTTCGGCCAGATCGACGTCGGCAGCCTCCTCCCGCTCCTCCTTACTGCCGCAGCCGTTCGATCGCCTGCGCCAGCGCGACATAGAGTTTGCCCATGTCGGAGGAGAGGATGGCGACGCCCAGCGCGTTGCCGTCGCGGGCGGACAGGATCACGCGCAGCATCGCTTCAAAATCGTGGATATAGCGGTTCACATGCTCGCGGAAATCGGCGTCGGCGTCATAATGGGCGGCGATGTCGCGCGCTTCATTGGCGTCGAGCAGCTTGACCGCGCGCCGGGTGAATACGCCCCGGTCGCCCTTGAGATAGGCGGCCCAGCTGGCGTCCGTCACCTCGTCCGACAGGATCTTGGTCACGTCGATGGCGATGCTGTTGAGCGAATCGATCAGCAGCGAGGAGCGGCGGGCGAAATGATCCTTGTCGCGCTCGCCGGCAGCGCGTTCGGCTTCCTCGATCCGCTTTTCGACGCTGGCGCTGGTGTCGGCAATGGTCAGCAACTGCCGCATCAGACGATCCGAGGCCTGTTGCGCCGCCTTGACGGCATCGTCGGCGGTGACGGCCAGCCGCTCGATCTGCGCGGCGACCTTTTCATCGACGGCCTTGTGCAGCGCGGCTTCGCTCGCTTCGGCCAGCTGTTCGGCGACGTCGGGGATGGCGCGGCCCAGCGCTTGCCGCGCGCGTTCGGCGGCCTGTTCGGCGGTTTCCTTGACGCGCAGCAGCGCGGTGACCAGCAGCGGCCCCGCGCCTTCGGTGATGCGGGTCGTGTCCTGATGCGCGGCATCGAGCGCGCCGCGCAGCTGCTCGACCTGCGCGCGACTGGCTTCGACACCCTTCTCGGTATCCTCCAGCCATTGGCCCAGCCGCTGGCTCTGGCCGCGCAGCACGGTTTCGGCTTCTTCGGACCGGCCGACCAGCGCTTCGGAGATCGCCTCCAGCCGTTCGATTTCCGGCACGGCGCTGCCCAGCAGGGCGCGGCTGCTGTGCAGGCGGGCGTCGAACCGCTCCAGCGCGTTAGGATAGGTTTCGTCCAGTTCGCGCACGCTCGAATCGAGCGCCATCATCAGCGTTTCGGCCGAGCGGATGAGCTTGTCCGCAGTCGCGCCGCCGGAAGTCAGCGCGGCGTCGATCCGCTGCGTTTCGGCGGTCATGCGCGCAAGGGCTTCGGTCAGGCGGCTGCTGCGGGCGAGCGCCACATCTTCCAGCGCGGCGAAGCGCGTTTCGGTGTCGCCAATGGCATCGCCCAGCTGTTGCTGAAGGCCGGTCATCAGCGCGCGCTGGCCGTCGACCAACTGGTCGATCCGCTGCAAACGCTGCTCGACTTCGCCGATGCTGGCGCCAAGGCCGGTCACGCTTTCCGCACCGACCGCCGCCAGCACGTCGCGCGAGCGGGCGATCAGCGCTTCCAGCGCCTCGCTCTGGGTCGAGATGCTGCCGTCGGCGAGCGCGAGCGTTTCCTGCGCGCGGTCCAGCGCGGCGTCGAGCCGCTGGCGCAGATCGGCCTCGATGCTGCCCATGTCGCGGGCCAGCATCGCCATCGCATTCTCGCTCGCGCCCTCGATCCCGGCATGGGCGTTGGCGACCAGCGTTTCGAGCATGTCGACCTGCCGGCCCAGCCGTTCCTCGGTGCCGTTCATCGCGCCGCGCACCGCCTGCAATGCCGCGTCGAGACGCAGGCGCATGTCGGACTGCATCATGTCGAGATCCTGGCCGAGTGTCTGGCGCAGCGCGTCGCTGGTGCTGGCGAGGCCGTCCTGCGCGCTGGTGACGAGCGCGCTGAGATGGGCGGATTCGTCCTCCAGCCGCGCCCGGCCTTCGTCCATGGCCTGACGCGCGGCGGCGGCGGCGGCGCCGATCCGGCTGGCGGCAATGTCGGACAGGCCCGAAACTTCATCGGTCGCCGCCCGCGTTTCCTCACGCAATTGGGTCAGCTGGCCCGACAGGCTCTTGGTGGCGGCCAGGGTGCGGGCACGCGCTTCGTCCGACAATTCGGTGAGCGCCTGCAAGCGCGCCTCGAGCATATCGACTCGTTCGGCCAGCGCCCGGCCATTGTCCATCATCTGCGCGGCCATGCTGCCGGATCGCTCTTCCAGCGCGGGGATGGCGGCGATCAGCGTTTCCAGCTTGCCCAACAGGGCCTCGGTCGCGCGCTCGGCGGCTTCGGTGCGCGCGGCGGTGGCGTCAGCGCGGCCGGCGAGCAGTTCGGCCGATGCTTCCATATTGCTGCTGGCGGCGGCGCCATAGCTGTCGAGCAGTTCGGCCTGATCCTGCATGGTCTGGCGGGCATTGTGCAACTGGGTGGCGACGCGGCCGAGCCGCGCTTCCAGCAGTTCCGTTTCGCTGCGCAGGCCGCGAGCCATGGCGAGATAGCGGCGGGATTCGCTGCGGCTGCCGCGCAGGATCAGCATATAGGCGAGGCCGATGAGGATGAGCGGGGCGCTAAGCGTCGCAACCGCGACCGGCCAGCCGGCGGGATCGGCGCCGAGCGTGCCCGAGGCGATCATCGCCCAGAGCGCCAGCCCGCACCACAATAGCGCGACAAAGCCCAGCAGCAGACGCAGCCGATGGCGCGACGAATCGCCGCTGTCATCGGGCTCCTCCACAACCGCTTCGTCCAGAAGCAGAATGTCGCCGCTCTGCGGGGCGTCGCCCGCGGTTTTTTGATCGTCTCGCCAAAACTCGACGATTGTGCTGCCCCCGGTCATTCCGCCATCCTATCATCAAATTAGCTCGCGCAAATGCCCTGTTACCAAAACTTAACGCAAGCCCAATACCGTCTGTCTCCATGTCTTACGATCCCGGTGCGCTTCATGTCGCTCTTGCAGCGGCGGTGGGCGATGATGACGCGCTCATTGCCGACCTGCGCGTCGCCTTCCTCGAAAGCGCGTCCCGGCAGGTCGATCTGCTCGGGCGGGCGCGGTGTGACGCCAACTGGCAGTTGGCCGCCTGGCGGCTGAAGGGGCTGGCGGCGAGCTTTGGCCTCACCAGCCTGATGGCGATGGCGGACGAGGCGGCGGCGGCGGTGCCGGGCGATCCGCTGATGCTGCGCCGGCTCAATGCCGCGGTGCAGGCGCTGACCGAAAATTGAGCAGCGCCGAGGCCTTACCCCGGCAGAGATGATTGCCCTGACAGGGGCAGGCCGAAACCAGAGCATTTTCCAAGCAGATGGCATCATCTGCTGGCTCGGAAAATGCGCAAATCAAAAGATGAATAGAGCATGAGCCGATCCAGCGCGATTGGATCGTGCTCTAGGTACAGGCGCGGCTTGCGCTTGTGCGCCGCGCTTGCGAAAAGGCAGGATCATCATCTCGGGATCATTTCAGTAACGCTTATGGGTTTCACCGCAATTCTCAGCGCCAGTCGGACGGCAAGCGAGTCGCAGGGCGCGCTGCGGGCGACGCTCCATTTTGCGGGCCAGACCCTGGTGGAATATCAGGCCCGTCAGGCGGTGCAGGCCGGCGCGGATCGCGTCATGATCCTGGTCAGCGTCATCACGCCCGCCATTTCGCAGGCGGTGGACCGGCTGAGTGCCGATGGCATCGCGCTGGCGCTGGTGCGCGACATGGTGTCGATGGTGCGTGACGCGCCGCGCGACAGCGACGTGCTGCTGGTCGCCGACGGCGCGATCCTGTCGCAGCCGCATGTCGAGGCGATGGCCCGGGCCGAGGGCAATGCACTGCTGGTGACCGACGACAGTCGCGCCAGCGCGCCGTTCGAGCGGATCGACGCGGGGCAGCGCTGGGCCGGCATGGCGCGGATCAGCCCGGCCTTGCTGTTCGGCACGCTCGACATGATCGGCGATTGGGACTTATCGCTGACTTTGGTGCGGGCGGCGGTGCAGAATGGCGCGGTGCGGATCATGGTGCCGCAGGACGATCTGCTCGAAGGGCGCGTCGCGCTGATCGACGGGCAGGCGCAGGCCGATCTGGTGGCGCAGGCGGTGACGCTGGCGGGCGGGCGCGACGGGCGCCGGCCGGGCGGCGTGGAATATTATCTGTTCGGTCCCGCCGCGCGGCTTGCCAGCCGGGCGCTGCTGCGCAGTCAGGTGCCCGCGCTTCAGGTCCG